>NZ_JBHVWF010000228.1:0-8775 GCF_042882365.1 Streptomyces sp. NPDC058221
GCGCACGGCGGGCAGGGCGTGCCCGGGGAGCCGGAGCTGGCACAGGCACTGCTCGGACTGACCCGCGACTACGACGAGAAGCACCGCGGCTTCGGGGGCGCCCCCAAGTTCCCGCCGTCCATGACCATCGAGTTCCTGCTGCGCCACCACGCCCGCACCGGCGCGGACGGGGCGCTCCAGATGGCGGCCGACACCTGCGAGGCGATGGCCAGGGGCGGGATGTACGACCAGCTCGGCGGCGGCTTCGCCCGCTATTCGGTGGACCGGGAATGGGTCGTACCGCACTTCGAGAAGATGCTTTACGACAACGCCCTGCTCTGCCGGGTGTACGCCCACCTGTGGCGCTCGACCGGGTCGGAACTGGCCCGCCGGGTTGCTCTGGAGACCGCCGACTTCATGGTCCGCGAGCTGCGGACTGCCGAGGGCGGCTTCGCCTCCGCGCTGGACGCCGACAGCGAGGACCCCCAGGGCAGGCACGTCGAGGGCGCGTACTACGTCTGGACGCCGGCGCAGCTGCGCGAGGTGCTGGGCGAGGACGACGCCGCGTTCGCGGCGGAGCACTTCGGGGTGACCGATGAGGGCACCTTCGAGGAGGGGGCATCGGTGCTCCAGCTCCCGCCGAAGGGACCGCACCACCCGCCGCGTACCGGTGAGGTGGTGGACGAGGCGCGGGCCGCCGATGTGCGGGCCAGGCTGCTCGCCGCCCGTGAGCTGCGCAAGCGGCCGGGCCGGGACGACAAGGTGGTCGCCGCGTGGAACGGGCTGGCCGTCGCGGCGCTCGCCGAGACCGGCGCCTACTTCGACCGCCCCGATCTGATCGAGCGCGCCACCGAGGCCGCGGATCTGCTCGTGCGGCTCCACATGGGCCCGGTCGCCCGGCTGGCCCGTACCTCGAAGGACGGCCGGGCCGGGGAGCACGCCGGGGTGCTGGAGGACTACGGAGATGTGGCGGAGGGCTTCCTCGCGCTGGCCGCGGTCACCGGCGAGGGGGTCTGGCTGGAGTTCGCCGGCTTCCTGCTGGACATCGTGCTGGAGCACTTCACCGGCGAGGGCGGTCAGTTCTACGACACCGCCGACGATGCCGAGCAGCTGATCCGCCGTCCGCAGGACCCCACCGACAGTGCCACCCCGGCGGGGTGGACAGCGGCGGCCGGTGCGCTGCTCTCGTACGCCGCCTACACCGGATCGGAGCCCCACCGCACCGCGGCGGAGGGGGCGTTGGGCGTGGTGAAGGCGCTGGGGCCGAAGGCGCCGCGGTTCACCGGCTGGGGGCTAGCGGTGGCCGAGGCGCTGCTCGACGGTCCGCGCGAGGTGGCCGTCGCCGGGCCGGTGGGCGGCGAGCTGCACCGCACGGCGCTGCTGGGACGGGCGCCCGGTGCGGTGGTCGCGGCGGGCGAGACGTCCGGGACGGAGTTCCCGCTGCTGGCGGACCGTCCGATGGTGGACGGCGCGCCGACCGCGTATGTGTGCAGGCACTTCGTGTGCGATGCGCCGACGACGGACGCGCAGGTGCTGGCGCGCGCCCTGGGCGGCAGCGAGTCCTGAGGCGTCAGAGCCGCAGGCCGCCTCCCAGCGTGTCGATCGCCTGGTCGATCATCGCCACGAGGTCGCCGTCCTGGCCGTGCTCGCCCCAGTACAGCGTGACCTCGCGCAGCGCACCCAGCACCGCCGAGATGAAGACCCGGATCTGCAGGTCGTCGGCGCTGCGGCCGGTGCGGTCGGCGAGCACCTTGGAGAGGATCTTCGCCGTGTCGGACATGGTCTCCGTCATCCGGGCCCGGATGGCGGGGACCTCCACCATCAGCCGGGTGCGCTGGCGCAGCTCCACGTCGTCCGCGGCGACGAAAGACGTCAGCGCCTCCCGCATCACCAACCGCAGTGACTCCAGCGGAGGTTCGTCCGGCGGACGGCTCCGGAGCACGGCCTCCATGATCGGGTCGTACTCGTCGGTGAGGACGATGTCCTCCTTGGTCGCGAAGTACCGGAACACCGTGCTCGGCGACACCTCGGCCGCCTCGGCGATCTGCTCGATCGTCGTCGCCTCGTAGCCCTGTTCCTGGATGAGGCGGTACGTCGCCTGCCGGATCGCGACCCGTGTCTTGAGCTTCTTGCGCTCGCGCAGCCCCATCGGGGGCTGCGCCTCGGGTGCGGTGAAGGAGGGGGGACGGGGAGTGGCGGCCATGGTCGCCATTGTCAGGCATCGACGGGGGTGGCGGCCACGTCGGCGGGTTCGCTCCGGCTGCGCTCCGGGCCGGTCAGGAAGGCGCCGACCAGCAGGGCGCTGACCAGCGCGGTGGCGCCGATGACGAGCATGACCAGGCTCATGCCGTGCAGATAGGCGGCGTCGGCGGAGTCCGCGAGCCGTTGCGCGCCGAGCCTCGCCGCCACGGCGTGGGCGGCGACGACCGAGTCCCCGGCGGTGTCCGCCGCGGCGGCAGGGATCCCCGTGGTGTCGAGCCGCCCGCTGTAGGCGCCGGCGAGCAGACTGCCCAGCAGGGCGATCCCGAGGGCGCTGCCCGTCTGGCGCACGGTCATCAGCAGGCCCGATCCGCTGCCGGAACGCTCCGGGGGCAGGGCGCCGAGCGCGGCGTCCATGGCCGGGACGACGGCGAAGCCGAATCCGACCCCGGCGATGGAGAGCCACAGCGCGGTGAAGCCGTAGCCGCTGTCGACCGTGGTCCGGCTGCCGAGAATCGCGGCGAAGGCGAGCACGACGAGCCCCGCCGACATGGTGGCGCGGGCCCCGAAGCGGGCGTTGACCGGGCCGCCCGCCCTGGTGGCGAGGATCAGTCCGCCCATCATCGGCAGCATCCGCACCCCCGTGCCGAAGGCGTCGTTGCCCAGCACGGCCTGGAGGTATCCGGGCAGGATGAACATCAGCCCCGCCAGCACGAACATCACGAGCGTCGCAGCGAGCGTGCTGAGCAGGAACGTCCGCTGCCGCAGCAGGGACATGTCGAGCATCGGGCGGCTTGCCCTGCGCTCGCGCAGGACGAGCGCGGCGAGCAGGACCACGCCCGCGGCCAGCATGGCCAGGACCAGCGGGTCGCCCCAGCCGCGGCCCGGTGCCTCGATGACCGCGTAGATGAGGATGCCGAGACCGGTCGCGGTCAGCACGGTGGAGGCGATGTCGACCCTGGGTGCCGCGGGGTCGCGGGTCTCGGGCAGCAGGAACACGCAGGCCGTGACGCCGATGCCGACCATCGGGATGTTGATCAGGAAGACCGAGCCCCACCAGAAGTGGTCCAGCAGCCAGCCGCCCACGATCGGACCGAGCGGCATACCGAGTGCGGAGGCGGCCGAGACGATACCGATGGCCTTCATCCGGTCCTTCGGCTCGCCGAACAGCGAGGGCAGTACGGCCATGGCGAGCGGCATCACGAGCGCACCGCCGACACCCATCACGCAGCGGGCGGCGATCACGGTCGGCACATCGTCGGCGAGCGTGCCGAGGACCGAGCCGACGAGGAAGATGCCGAGGCCGGTGATGAGCATCCGGCGACGGCCGAAGCGATCGCCGAGCAGTCCGGCCGGAAGCATCAGCGCGGCGAACACGACGACGTAGGCGTCGGCCATCCACTGCTGCTGTCCGGTGGTGGCGCCGAGCTCACCGGCCATGGTCGGCAGCGCCACATTGAGGATCGTCATGTCGAAGCCGAGGACGAGCATGCTCGCCACCAGCGCGCCCAGCGCCCACCAGCGTCGGTTCATGGTGCTCTCCTTTGGAAGTATTCGTCAAATGACAGTAACTCTCAAAAGATTGCGAGTGTCAACATGGGTCCTGGGGTGGTGAAGGTGCCCGGACATGCGTCATGGCCGTGACTCGGACGTCACGGCCATGAGGGGGAGGGGTGAGGAGGCGGCGGGGCTCAGCTGTGGTTGTAGGCCACCAGGGAGATGCCGACGTAGTGCACGACGAAGGCTGCCAGCGTCAGCGAGTGGAAGACCTCGTGGAATCCGAAGAAGCGGGGGGACGGGTTCGGCCGCTTGATGCCGTAGATGACGCCGCCCGCGCTGTAGAGCAGTCCGCCGACGACGACCAGTACGAGCACCGCGATCCCGCCGGTCCGCATGAAGTCCGGCAGGAAGAAGACCGCCGCCCAGCCCATCGCGATGTAGCAGGGCGTGTAGAGCCAGCGCGGGGCGCCGACCCAGAACACCCGGAAGGCGATGCCCGCGACCGCCGCTCCCCAGACCGCCCACAACAGCGGGGTCCCGGTGGACTCCGGCAGGAGCAGCAGGGTCAGCGGGGTGTAGGTGCCCGCGATGATCAGGAAGATATTGGCGTGGTCGAGCCGGCGCAGCACGGCCTCGCCGCGCGGGCCCCAGGTGCCCCGGTGGTAGACGGCGCTCACGCCGAACAGCAGGCACGCGGTCAGGATGTAGACGCCGCAGGCGATCCGGCCGCGCATGTCGTCCGTGAGCGCGATCAGCACGATGCCCGCGATGAGGACGGCGGGGAACATGCCGGCGTGCAGCCAGCCGCGCATGCGCGGTTTCAGCTCCACGTCGTCGGTCCCGGCTGGTTCCGTACCGGCGGGTTCGGGCGGGGCGGCGGCAGCAGTCATTCCCGCATCGTACCTACGCCACCGTAGGTTGCCGATATGAGTGGTGATGCTCACGTGGGCGGCCCTCTGGACATATGGGCGGAACGGCCGGATGATCAAATGAGTGCGGTCGGCACCGGATGAGCGCCGAGGGAATTCGAAGGGGTAGAAGCATCCGGGTCGCAGCCCCCACGGGGCAACTACCAAACAGACACCCTCATCAAGGAGCGATCGTGGCGCGCGACATCGCGGCTCCCCTCACTGTTCCCACCAACCACCAGGAGCTCATCTCCTGGGTCGACGAGATCGCAGCCCTCACCGAACCGGACCGAGTGGTCTGGTGCGACGGCTCCGAGGCCGAGTACGAGCGCCTGTGCGGGGAGCTCGTGGCCAAGGGCACGTTCACCAAACTCGACGAGATCAAGCGCCCGAACTCGTACTACGCCGCCTCCGACCCGAGCGATGTCGCACGCGTCGAGACCCGTACGTTCATCTGCTCCGAGAAGGAGGAGGACGCCGGTCCGACGAACCACTGGAAGGCCCCCGCCGAGATGCGGGAGATCTTCACCGGCGAACAGGGCGTCTTCCGCGGCTCCATGCGGGGCCGCACCATGTACGTCGTGCCCTTCTGCATGGGCCCCGTCGGCTCGCCGCTCTCGGCGATCGGCGTCGAGATCACCGACTCCGCGTACGTCGCCGTCTCGATGCGGACCATGACGCGCATGGGGCAGATCGTCCTCGACGAGCTCGGCACCGACGGGTTCTTCGTCAAGGCCGTCCACACCCTGGGCGCCCCCCTCGCCCAGGGCGAGGCCGACGTCCCGTGGCCCTGCAACTCCACCAAGTACATCTCGCACTTCCCCGAGGACCGCGAGATCTGGTCCTACGGCTCCGGCTACGGCGGCAACGCCCTGCTCGGCAAGAAGTGCTACGCGCTGCGCATCGCCTCCGTCATGGCGCGCGACGAGGGCTGGCTCGCCGAGCACATGCTGATCCTCAAGCTCACGCCCCCGCGCGGGGAGTCGAAGTACGTCGCGGCGGCCTTCCCCAGCGCCTGCGGCAAGACGAACCTCGCCATGCTGGAGCCCACCGTCTCCGGCTGGACCGTCGAGACGATCGGCGACGACATCGCCTGGATGCGGTTCGGCGAGGACGGCCGCCTCTACGCGATCAACCCCGAGGCCGGCTTCTTCGGCGTCGCACCCGGCACCGGCGAGCACACCAACGCCAACGCCATGAAGACCATGTGGGGCAACTCCGTCTTCACCAATGTCGCGCTCACCGACGACGGTGACGTCTGGTGGGAGGGCATGACCGAGGAACTGCCCAAGCACCTCACGGACTGGAAGGGCAACGACTGGACCCCCGAGTCCGGCACGCCCGCCGCCCACCCCAACGCCCGCTTCACCGTCCCGGCCGGCCAGTGCCCGATCATCGCGCCCGAGTGGGAGGACCCGAAGGGTGTGCCGATCTCGGCCATCCTCTTCGGCGGTCGCCGCGCCTCGGCCGTACCGCTGGTCACCGAGTCCTTCAACTGGCAGCACGGAGTCTTCCTCGGGGCCAACGTGGCCTCCGAGAAGACCGCCGCCGCCGAGGGCAAGGTCGGCGAGCTGCGCCGCGACCCGTTCGCCATGCTGCCGTTCTGCGGCTACAACATGGGCGACTACATGAACCACTGGCTCAAGGTCGGCGCGGACAAGCCGGACCAGTCGAAGCTGCCGAAGATCTACTACGTGAACTGGTTCCGCAAGAACGACGCGGGCAAGTTCGTCTGGCCCGGCTTCGGCGAGAACAGCCGTGTGCTCAAGTGGATCGTCGAGCGCCTGGAGGGCAAGGCCGAGGGCGTCGAGACCCCGATCGGCATCCTGCCGGCCAAGGGCTCCATCGACACCGAGGGCCTGGACCTCTCCGAGTCGGACCTGGACTTCCTGCTCAAGGTCGACCGGGAGATCTGGCGCGAGGAGGCGGCACTGATCCCCGAGCACCTCAACACATTCGGCGACCACACGCCGAAGGGCCTGTGGGACGAGTATCGCGCGCTGGTCCAGCGTCTGGGCTGATCCCCGCGGCAGATGAGTGGCACCCGGTCCACGCGCCTCGACGGCCCGTGGACCGGGGCCGTCAGAGGGCGCCGACCAGCCGCGACGGGGCGGCCTCGGCTGCTTCGTCCGCGGCGGCGTGCGCGTCCATGCGCTCGGCCGAGAGAATCGCCACGGCCGTGTCGGCGCGGGACGCCGCCACCACCAGCGCGCGGCCCGCGAGGGCGTGGGCGCGGCGGTGCAGGGCGGGGGCCGGAGCGTTGGTCAGACCGGCGTGCCGGGCGGGCGGGGCACCGCGCAACCGCGCGACCTGTCCGGCGATGCGGTCGCCCGCCTCGCCGAGTCCCAGTTCGTCGGTGACCGCGAGCAGGGCGGCCAGATGTCCGGCCAACTGGATATCCAGTTCTTCCTCACGGGTGCGGTGCGGGAAGTCGTCGGCGTGGTCGGCCGGTGTGTGGACCGATTTGGTGCGGATCGGTTCGTACATGGATGGCCTCCTGGTGATGCTGTGGATCCATCCTAGCTTGGATTCAGTCTAAAGTTATCCAGATTCGCGATCCGGTGACCGGGTCCCGCCGACGGGACATCGCCCTAGACCTGGCTGTACCCGTCCAGGAAGCGGGCGATCCGTCCGATCGCGTCCGTCAGATCCTCGGTCGAGGGCAGCGTCACGACCCGGAAGTGATCGGGCTCCGTCCAGTTGAACCCCGTCCCCTGCACCACCATGATCTTCTCGGCCCGCAGCAGGTCCAGCACCATCTGCCGGTCGTCCTTGATCTTGTAGACCTTCGGGTCGAGGCGCGGGAAGAGATACAGCGCCCCCTTCGGCTTCACGCAGGTCACACCCGGGATCCGGGTCAGCAGGTCGTATGCCACGTCCCGCTGCTCCAGGATCCGGCCGCCCGGCAGCACCAGGTCGTTGATCGACTGCCGCCCGCCGAGCGCGGTGGCCACGGCGTGCTGCGAGGGCATATTGGCGCACAGCCGCATGTTGGCGAGGATCGTCAGCCCCTCGATGTACGAGGAGGCGTGCGCCTTAGGGCCGCAGACCGCCATCCAGCCGGAGCGGTAGCCGGCCACCCGGTAGTTCTTGGAGAGCCCGTTGAAGGTGAGCACCATCAGGTCGGGCGCGATGGTGGCGGTCGGGGTGTGGGTCGCCCCGTCGTACAGGATCCGGTCGTAGATCTCGTCGGAGCAGACGACCAGGTTGTGGCGCCGGGCGATCTCCGTCAGCCCGCGCAGCATCTCGTCGTCGTACACCGCACCCGTCGGATTGTTCGGGTTGATGATCACGAGAGCCTTGGTGCGGTCGGTGATCTTCCGCTCGATGTCGGCGAGGTCCGGCATCCAGTCGGACTGCTCGTCGCACCGGTAGTGCACCGCCGTGCCGCCGGCCAGCGAGACCGACGCGGTCCACAGCGGGTAGTCCGGGGCCGGTACGAGCACCTCGTCGCCGTCGTCGAGCAGCGCCTGCATCGACATCTGGATCAGCTCGGAGACGCCGTTGCCCAGGTAGACGTCCTCGACATCGAGGTCGATCCCCTTGGTCTGGTAGTGCTGCATCACCGCCCGCCGCGCGGACAGCAGTCCTTTCGCGTCGCCGTAACCGTGCGCCCCGGAGAGGTTGCGCAGGATGTCCTCAAGGATCTCGGGCGGGCACTCGAAACCGAACGCGGCAGGGTTGCCGGTGTTCAGCTTGAGGATGCGATGGCCTGCTGCTTCCAGCCGCATCGCCTCCTCGAGCACGGGGCCCCGGATTTCGTAACAGACGTTGGCGAGCTTCGTGGACTGGATGACCTGCATGTCTGCGAGCTTACGACTGTGTTTCGCGGGCTGCCCGGGCATTCCCCGCAGGTTGACCCACCCGGGTCGTCCGGCCCGCCCGGCCCGGCTTCCATCGCCATGCGCCCGCCGCCCGGGAACCGTGGGAACCCGGGGCGCGGACGGGGGCCGGGCTTGGAATGGGGGTGTGACGGACCGGTCCGGGTGAGATGCGCCACGGCGGGTGCCCCGGGGGGTGCGGGGTGCTGGGGTGCGGGGTTCCGTCCTCAATCGCCGGACGGGCTTGGTGTGCGGGTTTCCCCGCGAGGGCGCCTGCCCGGTGGGTGGGGGTCCGGGGTCCCTCCGGGGCGTCTCCTCAAACGACGAACGTTCCGCGGGTACGCGAGGGGGGCCGGGTATCTGTTCGT
>NZ_JBHVWF010000229.1:0-8589 GCF_042882365.1 Streptomyces sp. NPDC058221
CCTCAAACGCCGGAGGGGCTGGATTTGGGGCTGAGGTGGGGTGGGGTGGAGGGGTGGGTTGGGGTTGGGGTTGGGCTCGGCTTGGCTTGGCTTGGGCTGAGGTGGGGTTGGGTTGGGTTGAGGTGGGGTTGGGCTTGGCTCGGCTTGGGGTGAGGTGGGCTTGGCTTGGCTTGGCTTGGGTTGAGGTGGGGTTGGGCTCGGGTTGGGATGGGGTGAGGTTGTGTTGGGGCGGGGTGGGGTGAGGCGTGAATGGATGTGGGGCGGGCTGGGAGCCGTGTGGTCCCCTGAGGGCCTCTGCGGGCTCCTGTGGCCCCCTCCCGTCCCTCTGGGCCCCAGTGGGGCCTCGCTCTGCGCCTTCGAGCCTGCACGGCCCCTCTGTGGACTGCGTGTGAGCCCTGCCGCCTTCCGGGGCTGGGATGCCTCCTGCCGTCTGCCCGCGACTCTGGTCAGGCGGGGTGGCGGGCCGGGGCGTTGCCGAGTTCTACCGCGGCGCAGCGCCAGCGGAGGTCCGGGCCCTGTTCCAGGCGGAAGGCCATCGCCCGGACCTGCTCACCCGCCGCGATGCTCGCGCAGGCCTCCACCACGCCGGGGGCCGGCTGGGCGCCGCGGCACATGCGGATCACCGGGCGGGCGCCGCGGCTCCGGAGGGGGGTCGCGGGGGCCAGTTCGGCGAGTTGGTCGTAGGCCTCGCCGATGGTGTGGCCGAGCATCCAGTGAACCGGTCGCTGGCCGCTGAGGACCGCCAGGAGGCGTTCCGCGAACCACTGGTGAGGGCGGGTGCGCCGGGGTGTCCGGAGGCGTTGCTGAGGGACGGTCTCGGGCCTGCGTGCGTCATGGCGTCCGGCCGGCCTGGTCCTGTTCGTGGTCACTTCTCATCGCCCCCGTGCTTGAGAGGCCCGGCGAAATACCGGGCGGTAACTTCTGTTGTGGATCTTCTACGGGGGCGGAGACGCGGCCGCAAGCGTCGGCGGGGCCGGGGGAGGGGGATCCGGAATTCACCTATCCGGGTGGTTGGCCCGGTCCGGCGAGGGGAGCGGGGGCGGGCCGGGCAGGGTGAGGGGCGGTTGCCGGGTGGACGGGCGCGGGCCCGTACAGGTAACCCCAAAGGGGGACGCCGCACGTATCCTGAGGGCGTCTCCGACTACGAAAGCGGCCAAGCCATGCGCGTGTACGTCCCCCTGACCCTCTCCGGTCTCGCAGCGGCGCACAGGGCGGGCGAGCTCGGTCCCGGTCCGCTCACCGCCTACGCGGTGACCCCGGGGCTGCGCGAGTGGTACGTCTCCGACGACATCGAGGAGCTGGAGTACGCGGCGCTCAACCGGGCCGCGTCCGCCTCGCTGCGGATGATCGCCGGGGACCCGGACGCCACCCGCCGCCGTGTCGTCGTCGCGGTCGATGTTCCGGACGGGGACGCGGTCGCCGACCCGGATCACATTCTGGACGCCTCCTCGCTCGGTGAGGTCACGATCGCCCCCGCGGTGACACTGGCCAAGGCCGCCGCGGTGCACGTCGACTCGGACGAGGCGGACAAGGACGTCACGGCGGCCGCAGCCGCGCTCGGGGCGGCCGACCTCGGCGACGACGACGCGCAGTTCACCGTGGACGGCGCCGAGGACCACGAGCTGCTCTGGTTCGGCATCCAGGAGATCCCGAACCTGATCGGCTGAGTGCGGGACGGACCCCGGCCCTTCCGAGGGCGGCCATCTCGCCGGTTGTCAGTGGCGGCGGGTATTTTTCTGGTCATGGGGACGCAGGGGAAACACCGCACACATCTGGTCTGGGACTGGAACGGCACGCTGCTCGACGACAACATCGCGGTCGTCGGCGCGACGAACGCCGCGTTCATGGAGGTCGGCGTCGCGCCGATCACCGTCGAGCAGTACCGGGAGACGTATTGCGTCCCGATACCCCGTTTCTACGAACGGCTGATGGGGCGGCTGCCCACGGAGGCCGAGTGGGACCGGATGGACTCGGTCTTCCACCGCCACTACACCGAGCAGCGGGACGCCTGTGGGCTCACCGAAGGAGCCGCCGAGCTGCTCGCGCAGTGGCAGCAGGCGGGCCGGAGCCAGTCCCTGCTGAGCATGTACGGCCACGACGAGCTGGTCCCTGTGGTGCGGGGCTACGGCATCGAACCGCATTTCGTGCGCGTCGACGGCCGCACCGGGCGGTCGGGCGGCAGCAAGGCGCAGCACATGGAGCGGCATTTCGCGGCGCTGGCCGGGATATCCCCGGAGCACGCGGTGATCATCGGGGATGCGGTGGACGACGCGGTGGCAGCCGCCCATGTCGGCGCGAGAGCGGTGCTCTACACAGGCGGGTCGCACAGCCGGGTCAGCCTGCAGGCGGCCGGGGTGCCCGTCGTGGACACCCTGGCCGAAGCGGCGGAGCTCGCCGAGCAGCTGGCCGGATAGCGGACTGAGGCAGCGGCAGCCGTTGGGGGCGGAGGTCAGGCGACCGGGGCCTTCGTGCGGAGCACGGTCAGGAATGCACGCATCCAGGCCGAGTGGTCGGGCCAGGCGCGGGACGAGACCAGGGTGCCGTCCACCACGACCTCGGTGTCCTGGAAGTCGGCCCCGGCCGTCTCCATGTCCGGCTCCAGCGCGGGATAGGCCGTGACCCGGCGGTTCTTCAGCGCGCCGACCGTGGCCGTCATCAGCGGGCCGTGGCAGATCTGGGCCACCGGGCGGTCCGCCTCGAAGAACGCGGAGAGGATCCTGCGCAGGTCGGCGTCGTTGCGCAGGTATTCGGGGGCGCGGCCGCCGGGGACGACCAGGGCCACGTAGTCGTCCGGGTCGACCTCGGTGAAGGCCAGGTCGGCGGGCCAGGTGTAGCCGGGCTTCTCGGTGTACGTGTCGAAGCCGGGCTCGAAGTCATGGACCACGAAGCGGAGCGTCTTGCGGGAGGGCGCGGCGATGTGGACGTCGTAACCCTCCTCGCGCAGCCGCTGGTACGGATAGAGGACTTCGAGGGACTCGGCGGCGTCGCCGGTGACGATCAGGATCTTCGGTGCCATGGCGGGGCTCCCCACGGTGCGTCGGCCTGTTCCGTTTACCGGTACCAGAGTGCGACAGCACGGCCCGGCGCGCTGTCCAGAGTGTCAAAGTTCGAGGCTTTCTTTGTACACATACGGCTCGTGACGGTTACGGGTGCGGGGGAGATAGCCTGGACCCCGTGATCAGCGCGATATGCCTCGGGGGCAGCGAAGCCCCCGGCCTGCGCCCGGAGTGCCACAGTGCCCGGGCCCTGACTGATCCCCTCAGCCCGGCCCGACTGCCAAAAATGGCCAATAAGGTCCCGGGCGTCTCTCATAGCGGCATAGCGTCGACTCAGACCGGAAACCCCGTGTCGTGGCGGTACGTCGTCTTTTTCACCTACGTCACGCAACGGCGCGCGACAGGAGCCAGAGGACATGCAGACCAAGCTGGACGAAGCCAAGGCCGAGCTGCTCGAACGGGCCGCCAAGGTAGCTGACAACAGCCCGGGCGGTGGTGTCGGTGGCCCGGGCGGTACCCCCCGGGTGCACGTTGCGGCCACCGGGGCCGACAACGGCAACGGGGCCGGGCAGGAGCGTCCCGTCCAGGACGTACTGCTCGCCTATCTCCAGCGCTACTACCTCCACACCGCTCCGGAGGACATCGGCGGCCGGGACCCGGTCGACGTATTCGGTGCCGCTTCCTCGCACTACCGGCTGGCGGAGAACCGCCCGCAGGGCACGGCGAACGTCCGGGTGCACACCCCGACGGTCGAGGAGAACGGCTGGACCTGCAGCCACACCGTCGTCGAGGTCGTCACGGACGACATGCCCTTCCTGGTCGACTCCGTCACCAACGAGCTGTCCCGGCAGGGTCGCGGCATCCACGTCGTGATCCACCCGCAGGTCATCGTCCGGCGCGATGTGGCCGGCAAGCTGATCGAGGTCCTCACCGAAGGCGCCGGCGTCTCGACCGGACCGCAGAACGGGCGCAAGAACGCCAAGGGGGCGAAGGACGCCAAGGCCGCGCTCCCGCACGACGCGCTCGTCGAGTCCTGGATCCACGTCGAGATCGACCGTGAGTCCGACCGCGCCGACCTCAAGCAGATCCAGGCCGACCTGCTGCGGGTGCTGTCCGACGTACGGGAGACCGTCGAGGACTGGGAGAAGATGCGGGACGCCGCGCTGCGCATCGCCGACGACCTGCCCGGCGAGCCGCTCGACGACCTCGCCGACGACGAGGTGAACGAGGCCAGGGAGCTGCTGCGCTGGCTCGCCGCCGACCACTTCACCTTCCTCGGCTACCGCGAGTACGAACTGAAGGACTCCGATGCGCTGGCCGCCGTGCCCGGCACCGGTCTCGGCATCCTGCGCTCCGACCCGCAGCACACCGGGGACGAGGCGCACCCGGTCAGCCCCTCCTTCGACCGGCTGCCCGCCGACGCGCGCGCCAAGGCCCGCGAGCACAGGCTCCTCATCCTGACCAAGGCCAACAGCCGGGCGACCGTGCACCGCCCCAGCTACCTCGACTACGTCGGCGTGAAGAAGTTCGACGCCGAGGGCAATGTCATCGGTGAGCGCCGCTTCCTCGGACTGTTCTCGTCCGCCGCCTACACCGAGTCCGTGCGCCGGGTGCCCGTCATCCGACGCAAGGTCGCCGAGGTGCTGGAAGGCGCGGGCTTCACGTACAACAGCCACGACGGCCGCGACCTGCTCCAGATCCTGGAGACCTACCCGCGCGACGAGCTGTTCCAGACGCCGCCCGACCAGCTGCGCTCCATCGTCACCTCGGTGCTCTACCTCCAGGAGCGGCGCCGGCTCCGGCTCTACCTGCGCCAGGACGAGTACGGGCGCTACTACTCCGCGATCGTCTACCTGCCGCGCGACCGCTACACCACCGGCGTACGCCTCCGGCTGATCGACATCCTCAAGGAGGAGCTGAACGGCACCAGCGTCGACTTCACGGCCTGGAACACCGAGTCGATCCTCTCCAGGCTGCACTTCGTCGTCCGGGTCGCCCCCGGCAGCGAGCTGCCCAGCCTCACCGACGCCGAGGCCGACCGCATCGAGGCCCGGCTCGTGGAAGCCGCCCGCTCCTGGGCCGACGGCTTCCAGGAGGCGCTCAACGCCGAGTGCGGCGAGGAGCGCGCCGCCGAGCTGCTGCGCAACTACGGACACTCCTTCCCCGAGGGCTACAAGGCCGACCACTCGGCGCGTGCCGCGGTGGCCGACCTGGTCCACCTCGAAGCGCTCAAGCAGCACGAGCGGGACTTCGCCCTCAGCCTGTACGAGCCGGTCGGCGCCGCCCCCGGCGAGCGCCGCTTCAAGATCTACCGGACCGGTGAGCAGGTCTCCCTCTCGGCCGTCCTGCCGGCGCTCCAGCGCCTGGGCGTCGAGGTCGTCGACGAACGCCCGTACGAGCTGCGGTGCGCCGACCGTACTCACGCCTGGATCTACGATTTCGGGCTGCGGATGCCGCAGGCCACCGGGAACGGCAGTTACCTGGCCGACGACGCCCGCGAGCGGTTCCAGGAGGCCTTCGCGGCCGTCTGGACCGGCGAGGCCGAGAACGACGGCTTCAACTCGCTGGTGCTGGGCGCCGGTCTGGACTGGCGGCAGGCGATGGTGCTGCGCGCCTACGCGAAATACCTGCGCCAGGCCGGATCGACCTTCAGCCAGGACTACATGGAGAGCACTCTCCAGAACAACGTCCACACCACCCGGCTGCTGGTCTCGCTCTTCGAGGCCCGGATGTCACCGGGGCGCCAGAGCGCGGGCACGGAGCTGACCGACGGGCTCCTCGAAGAGCTCGACGGGGCCCTGGACCAGGTCGCCTCGCTCGACGAGGACCGGATCCTGCGGTCCTTCCTCACCGTCATCAAGGCCACCCTGCGGACGAACTTCTTCCAGCACGCGGACAGCGGCCTGCCGCACAACTACGTGTCGATGAAGTTCGACCCGCAGTCCATCCCGGACCTCCCGGCGCCCCGCCCGGCGTTCGAGATCTGGGTCTACTCGCCGCGGGTCGAGGGTGTGCACCTGCGGTTCGGCAAGGTCGCCCGCGGTGGTCTGCGCTGGTCGGACCGGCGCGAGGACTTCCGTACCGAGATCCTCGGCCTGGTCAAGGCGCAGATGGTGAAGAACACCGTCATCGTGCCGGTCGGCGCCAAGGGCGGCTTCGTCGCCAAGCAGCTCCCCGACCCGGCCGTCGACCGTGACGCCTGGCTGGCCGAGGGCATCGCCTCGTACCGCACCTTCATCTCGGCGCTGCTCGACATCACCGACAACATGGTCACCGGCGAGGTCGTGCCGCCCAGGGACGTCGTCCGGCACGACGAGGACGACACCTACCTCGTCGTCGCCGCCGACAAGGGCACCGCGAAGTTCTCCGACATCGCCAACGAGGTCGCCGTCTCGTACGGCTTCTGGCTGGGCGACGCGTTCGCGTCCGGCGGTTCGGCCGGCTACGACCACAAGGGCATGGGCATCACCGCCCGGGGTGCCTGGGAGTCCGTCAAGCGGCACTTCCGCGAGCTCGGCCACGACACCCAGACCGAGGACTTCACCGTCGTCGGTGTCGGTGACATGTCGGGCGACGTGTTCGGCAACGGGATGCTGCTCTCCGAGCACATCCGGCTCGTCGCGGCCTTCGACCACCGGCACATCTTCATCGACCCGAAGCCGGACGCCGCGACCTCGTACGCCGAGCGGCGCCGCCTCTTCGACCTGCCGCGCAGCTCCTGGGCCGACTACAAGAAGGAGCTGATCTCCGCGGGCGGTGGCATCCACCCGCGCAGCGCCAAGTCGATCCCCGTCAACGCGCACATCCGCGAGGCGCTCGGCATCGAGTCCGGGGTCACCAAGATGACCCCCGCCGACCTGATGCAGACCATCCTCAAGGCCCGCGTCGATCTGCTGTGGAACGGCGGCATCGGTACGTACATCAAGTCCTCCGCCGAATCGAACGCGGACGTCGGCGACAAGGCCAACGACGCGATCCGTGTCAACGGCGAGGACCTGCGGTCCAAGGTCGTCGGCGAGGGCGGCAACCTCGGTGCCACTCAGCTCGGCCGGATCGAGTTCGCCCGCACCGGCGGCCGGATCAACACGGACGCGATCGACAACAGCGCCGGCGTGGACACCTCCGACCACGAGGTGAACATCAAGATCCTGCTCAACGGGCTGGTGCGGGACGGCGACATGACCGTCAAGCAGCGCAACAAGCTGCTGGCCGAGATGACCGATCAGATCGGCCACCTGGTGCTGCGCAACAACTACGCGCAGAACACGGCGCTCGCCAACTCGTCCGCCCAGGCGCCCTCCCTGCTCCATGCCCAGCAGCGCTTCATGCGCCGGCTGGGCCGCGACGGGTACCTCGACCGGGCGCTGGAGTTCCTGCCCACCGACCGGCAGATCCGCGAGCTGCTCAGCGCCGGCAAGGGGCTGAGCCAGCCCGAGCTGGCCGTGCTGCTCGCCTACACGAAGATCACGGCGGCGCAGGAACTGATCGGGACGAGCCTGCCCGACGACGCGTACCTGCAGAAGCTGCTGCACGCGTACTTCCCGCGGCAGCTGCGCGAGCTGTACCCCGAGGCGGTCGACGGGCACGCGCTGCGGCGCGAGATCATCACCACGGTGCTGGTCAACGACACGGTGAACAGCGGTGGCTCCACGTTCCTGCACCGGCTGCGGGAAGAGACCGGGGCCTCGATCGAGGAGATCGTGCGGGCGCAGGTCGCGGCGCGCGAGATCTTCGGGCTCAGCCGGGTGTGGGACGCCGTGGAGGCGCTCGACAACCGGGTGTCCGCCGATGTGCAGACGCGGATCAGGCTGCACTCGCGGCGGCTCGTCGAGCGCGGTTCGCGCTGGCTGCTGGGCAACCGGCCGCAGCCGCTGGAGATCGCCGGCACGATCGACTTCTTCCGCAACGGTGTCGAGCAGGTCTGGGCCGAGCTGCCCAAGATGCTGATGGGCGCCGACCAGGAGTGGTACCGGTCGATCCTGGAGGAGCTCACCGAGGCCGGGGTCCCGGACGAGCTGGCACAGCGCGTCGCCGGATTCTCGTCCGCCTTCCCGGCGCTGGACATCGTGGCCATCGCGGACCGGACGGGGAAGGACCCGCTGTCCGTCGCCGAGGTGTACTACGACCTCGCGGACCGGCTGGGCATCACCCAGCTGATGGACCGGATCATCGATCTGCCGCGGGCCGACCGCTGGCAGTCGATGGCCCGTGCGTCCATCCGTGAGGACCTGTACGCGGCGCACGCGGCGCTCACGGGTGACGTGCTGAGTGTGGGCAACGGGGGGTCCACGCCGCAGGAGCGGTTCGAGGCGTGGGAGGAGAAGAACGCGGCGATCCTGACGCGGTCGCGGTCCACGCTGGAGGAGATTCAGGGGTCGGACGCGTTTGATCTGGCGAATCTGTCCGTGGCGATGCGGACGATGCGGACGTTGCTGCGTACGCACGCGTAGCGCGGTGGGGGTGGGGGCGAGGCGGCTGCCGGGTGCGTCCGGTGGCCGCCTCGGGGTGAAAATCCCGACGGGCGTGGGGTGGTGGGGGCCCCCCCGCGGCGCGGGCGTTTTTAGAAAAAAACACGAGGGCGGGGTTTTTGGTA
>NZ_JBHVWF010000230.1:0-8588 GCF_042882365.1 Streptomyces sp. NPDC058221
AGTGAGCCAGGCGGGACACGGCCGCCCCTCATCCCGCAGGCCCCGCCCGCACCGAGGAGCGGACCGGGCCTGCGGCAGTAGCGGACGGCGCTCAGGCGGAGGCCGGCGGATACAGGGCGCGCGGCAGCTGCGAGGCCGCTGCCGCGTCGAGCAGCCACAGCGTGCGGCTGCGTCCGTACGCACCCGCCGCCGGGGCCTGGATCTCCCCGGCACCCGACAGGGCGATGGCCGCTGCCTCCGCCTTGTCCTCGCCCGCCGCCAGCAGCCACACCTCACGTGCCGCCCGGATGGCGGGCAGCGTGAGCGAGACGCGGACGGGCGGCGGCTTGGGCGCCCCGTGCACACCGACGACGGTGCGCTCGGTCTCCCGTACCGCGGGCAGCTCCGGGAAGAGCGAGGCGACATGCGTGTCCGGGCCGACGCCCAGCATCAGCACGTCGAACACCGGCACCGGACCGTGGTCCTCCGGACCGGCCGCGGCGGCCAGCTCGGCGGCGTACGCGGCCGCCGCGGCATCGACGTCCCGGCCGTGCGGACCGTCGGACGCGGGCATCGCGTGCACCCGGGACGGGTCCAGCGGCACCGAGTCCAGCAGGGCCTCGCGGGCCTGCGTGACATTACGCTCCGGATCACCCTCCGGCAGGTACCGCTCGTCGCCCCACCACAGGTCGAGCCGTGACCAGTCGACCGCGTCCCGGGCGGGCGCCCCGGCGAGCGCGGCCAGCAGGCCGTTGCCGTTGCGCCCGCCGGTGAGCACCACCGAGGCGTGACCGCGTGCGGCCTGGGCGTCCACGACCTTCGTGATCAGCCGGGCCGCCGCGGCCTGCGCCATCAGCTCCTTGTCGCGGTGCACGACGAGCTGCGGAACGACCGTCACTTGGACGCCGCCTTCTTCGCCGCCGTCTTCTTGGCGGCGGGAGCGGCGGGAGCGGCGGACGGTTCGGCCGGCTTCGCAGCCGCGGCGCCCTTGGGAGCCGCCGTTTCACCGAGCCGTTCCACACCGAACTTCACCGAGGACTCATAGGTGTTGTCCGGGTCGAGCCGGCGCAGCTCCTCGGCCAGCAGCTCCGCCGTCTCGCGGCGCTTGAGCGCCACCGCGCGGTCCGGCTGTCCCACCATGGAGAGCGTGGCCAGCGAACCGTCGGCCCGGTCCAGCACGATCGTGCCGTTCTTCGTCTCCATCCGGACCGCCGTCAGACCGGGGCCGCCGGAGTGCGTACGCTCCACCGGGACCTGGAGCCGGTCCGCCAGCCACATGGCCAGCAGTTCGCAGCTCGGGTTCTCGGACTCGCCCTCGACCGAGGCCGAGACGACCTGCACGGACTGCTGGTCGAGCGCGGCCGCCAGCATCGAACGCCAGGGCGTGATCCGGGTCCAGGCCAGATCGGTGTCGCCGGGGGTGTACGTCTTCGCGCGCACCGCCAGCTCGTCGATCGGGTGCTCCGCCGAGTAGGTGTCCGTGATCCGGCGCTGGGCGAGCGCGCCCAGGGGGTCCTTCGCCGCGTCGGAGGGCGCGTCCTCGGGCCACCAGACCACGACCGGGGCGTCCGGCAGCAGCAGCGGCAGGACCACCGACTGCGCGTGGTTGGCGAGCTCGCCGTGGAGCCGCAGCACCACGGTCTCGCCGGTGCCCGCGTCGGAACCGACCCGGACCTCGGCGTCCAGCCGGGCGTCGCGCCGGCTGCGCGGCGAACGGCTGACCCGCTTGATCACCGCGATGATCCGCGAGGGGTGCTCGCGCGAGGCGTCGCCCGCCGCCCTGAGGGCGTCGTAGGCGTTCTCCTCGTCGGTGACGATGACCAGCGTGAGGACCATGCCGATCGCCGGGGTGCCGATGGCACGGCGGGCCGACACGAGCGCCTGGTTGATCTTGCTGGAAGTGGTTTCCGTGAGATCGATCTTCATGGCCGGCGCCAGCTCCGTCCGTCTCGTGCGAGCATCTCGTCAGCCTCGGCCGGACCCCAGGTGCCCGACGAGTACTGCGCGGGCTTGCCGTGCTTGTCCCAGTACTCCTCGATCGGGTCGAGGATGTCCCAGGAGAGTTCGACCTCCTGGTGCCGGGGGAAGAGGTTGGCGTCGCCGAGCAGCACATCGAGGATGAGCCGCTCGTAGGCCTCCGGGCTGGACTCCGTGAAGGACTCGCCGTAGGCGAAGTCCATCGTGACGTCCCGGACCTCCATCGAGGTGCCGGGCACCTTGGAGCCGAACCGCACGGTCACGCCCTCGTCCGGCTGGACCCGGATGACCAGGGCGTTGCTGCCCAGTTCCTCGGTCGCCCCGGACTCGAAGGGCAGATAGGGAGCGCGCTTGAAGACGATCGCGATCTCGGTGACCCGGCGGCCGAGCCGCTTGCCGGTGCGCAGATAGAACGGCACACCCGCCCAGCGGCGGTTGTTGATCGTCAGCTTGATCGCGGCGAAGGTGTCGGTCTTTGACTTGGGGTCGATACCGTCCTCCTCCAGATAGCCGAGGACCTCCTCGCCGCCCTGCCACGCGTGCGCGTACTGGCCGCGCACGGTGTGCTTGCCGAGGTCTTCCGGCAGCTCGACGGCCGTGAGCACCTTGAGCTTCTCGGCGACCAGTGCCTTCGGGTGGAAGGAGCCGGGCTCCTCCATCGCGGTCAGCGCCAGCAGCTGGAGCAGGTGGTTCTGGATGACGTCACGGGCGGCGCCGATGCCGTCGTAGTAGCCGGCCCGGCCGCCGATGCCGATGTCCTCGGCCATCGTGATCTGGACGTGGTCCACGTACGACCGGTTCCAGATCGGCTCGAACATCGTGTTGGCGAACCGCAGCGCCAGGATGTTCTGGACCGTCTCCTTGCCCAGGTAGTGGTCGATCCGGAAGACCTCGTTGGGCGGGAACACATCGTGCACGAGCTGGTTGAGCTCCTGCGCGCTCTTGAGGTCGTGGCCGAAGGGCTTCTCGATGACGGCGCGCCGCCAGGAGCCCTCCTTCTGGTCGGCCAGCCCGTGCTTCTTGAGCTGCTGGACGACCTGCGGGAAGAACTTCGGCGGCACGGAGAGGTAGAAGGCGAAGTTGCCGCCCGTCCCCTGTGCCTTGTCGAGCTCCTGGATGGTCGCCTTCAGGGTCTCGAAGGCGTCGTCGTCGTCGAAGTCGCCCTGGACGAAGCGCATCCCCTGGATGAGCTGCTGCCAGACCTCTTCACGGAACGGGGTACGGGCGTGCTGCTTGACGGCGTCGTGGACCTCCTGGGCGAAGTCCTCGTCCTGCCACTCGCGGCGCGCGAAACCGATGAGCGAGAAGCCCGGCGGCAGCAGGCCGCGATTGGCCAGGTCGTAGACGGCGGGCATCAGCTTTTTACGGGACAAATCGCCCGTGACGCCAAAGATGACCAGGCCCGACGGCCCCGCGATACGCGGGAGCCGTCGGTCCTGGGCGTCACGGAGCGGGTTGGCTCCGGGAACACCAGACAAAGTGGTCAGCCCTCCGAAGGGGCGAGGCGCTTGAGCTCTGCCTCGGTCGAGTTGAGCAGGTCGGTCCAGGCGGTCGCGAACTTCTCGACGCCCTCGTCCTCCAGAACCTGGACGACGTCGTCGTAGCCGATCCCGAGCTTCTTGATCGCTTCGAGGTCGGCACGACCCTGGTCGTAGGAACCGGCGATGGTGTTGCCGGTGATCTCGCCGTGGTCGGCCACCGCGTCCAGAGTCGCCTCCGGCATGGTGTTGACCGTGTTCGGCGCGACGAGGTCGTCGACGTACAGGGTGTCCTTGAGGGACGGGTCCTTCACGCCGGTCGAGGCCCACAGCGGACGCTGCTTGTTGGCGTGCGCCTTGTCCAGGGCGGCCCAGCGCTCACCGGCGAAGGCCTCCTCGTACGCCTCGTAGGCCAGGCGCGCGTTGGCGAGCGCGGATTTGCCCTTCGCGGCCTTGGCCTCGTCGCTGCCGATCGCGTCCAGCCGCTTGTCGATCTCGGTGTCCACACGGGACACGAAGAAGGAGGCCACCGAGTGGATCTTCGAGAGGTCCAGGCCCGCGGCCTTGGCCTTCTCCAGGCCCGCCAGGTAGGCGTCCATGACCGCGCGGTAGCGCTCCAGCGAGAAGATCAGCGTGACGTTGACGCTGATGCCCCGGCCGATGGTCTCGGTGATCGCCGGCAGGCCGGCCTTCGTCGCCGGGATCTTGATGAGCGTGTTGGGCCGGTCCACCAGCCAGGCGAGCTGCTTGGCCTCGGCGACCGTGGCCAGGGTGTTGTGCGCCAGGCGCGGGTCGACCTCGATGGAGACCCGGCCGTCCTGGCCGTCCGTCGCGTCGAAGACCGGGCGCAGGATGTCGGCCGCGTCACGGACGTCGGCCGTCGTGATCATGCGGATGGCTTCCTCGACGGTCACCTTGCGGG
Organism: Streptomyces sp. NPDC058221; assembly: GCF_042882365.1. Lineage (NCBI taxonomy): Bacteria > Bacillati > Actinomycetota > Actinomycetes > Kitasatosporales > Streptomycetaceae > Streptomyces > Streptomyces sp. NPDC058221. The sequence goes on from NZ_JBHVWF010000230.1 coordinate 4,357, forward strand.
CCGCGAGGTCGGTGAGCTGCTGCTCGTAACCGTCGCCCGAGGAGATCGCCTTCTGGAAGATCGACGGGTTGGTCGTGACACCCACGACGTGGCTCTGGTCGATCAGCTCGGCGAGGTTGCCCGAGGTGATCCGCTTGCGCGAAAGGTCGTCCAGCCAGATCGCCACGCCCTCGTCGGAGAGGCGCTTGAGTGCGTCTGTCATGAGAATTGCATCTCCTACTAGTCGTATAACGGCGTCAGCGCGCGGCGGCCGCGAGAGATTCCCGCGCGGCGGCGGCAACGTGCTCGGCGGTGAAGCCGAACTCACGGAAGAGGACCTTGGCGTCGGCCGAGGCACCGAAGTGCTCCAGCGAGACGATCCGGCCGGCGTCCCCGACATAGCGGTACCAGGTCAGGCCGATGCCCGCCTCGACGGCGACCCGTGCCTTCACGGACGGCGGCAGGACGCTGTCCTTGTACGCCTGGTCCTGCTCCTCGAACCACTCGACACACGGCATCGAGACCACACGGGTCGGGATGCCGGCGGACTGCAGCTCCTCGCGCGCCTCCACGGCGAGCTGCACCTCGGAACCGGTGCCGATGAGGACGACCTGGGCGTCGCCGCCCTCCGCGTCGAAGAGGACGTAGCCGCCCTTGGCCGCGTTCTCGTTCGCCTCGTACGTCGGCACGCCCTGGCGGGTCAGCGCCAGACCGTGCGGGGCGCCCTTGCCGAACACCTTGGTGTAGCGGCGCAGGATCTCGCGCCAGGCGATCGAGGTCTCGTTCGCGTCGGCCGGGCGGACGATGTTCAGGCCCGGGATGGCGCGCAGCGCGGCCAGGTGCTCCACCGGCTGGTGGGTCGGGCCGTCCTCGCCGAGACCGACCGAGTCGTGCGTCCACACGTACGTCACCGGCAGGTGCATCAGCGCGGACAGCCGCACGGCGTTGCGCATGTAGTCGGAGAACACCAGGAAGGTGCCGCCGTAGATGCGGGTGTTGCCGTGCAGCGCGATGCCGTTCATGGCCGCGGCCATGGCGTGCTCGCGGATGCCGAAGTGGATCGTGCGGCCGTACGGGTCCGCGCCCGGCAGCGGGTTGCCGGCCGGGAGGAACGACGACGTCTTGTCGATCGTGGTGTTGTTCGAGCCCGCGAGGTCGGCGGAGCCGCCCCACAGCTCGGGCACGATCTCGCCGAGCGCCTGGAGCACCTTGCCGGAGGCGGCGCGGGTGGCGACGCCCTTGCCGGGCTCGAAGACGGGGAGCTTGTCCTCCCAGCCCTTGGGCAGCTCGCCCGCGCGGATGCGGTCGAACTCAGCGGCGCGCTCCGGGTTGGCGGTGCGCCAGGCGGCGAAGGACTTCTCCCACTCGGCCTTTTCCTCGCGGCCGCGGTCCAGCGCCTCACGGGTGTGCGCGATGACCTCGTCGGCGACCTGGAAGGACTTCTCCGGGTCGAAGCCCAGCACCTTCTTGGTCGCGGCGACCTCGTCGTCGCCGAGAGCGGAGCCGTGGGCGGCCTCGGTGTTCTGGGCGTGCGGGGCGGGCCAGGCGATGATCGACCGGGCCGCGATGAACGACGGGCGCCCGGTCTCTGCCTTGGCGGCCAGCAGCGCCTTGTACAGACCCGCCGGGTCCAGGTCGCCGTCGGGCAGCTGGTCGACGCGCTGGACGTGCCAGCCGTACGCCTCGTAGCGCTTCAGGGTGTCCTCGGAGACCGCGGTCTCCGTGTCGCCCTCGATGGAGATGTGGTTGTCGTCCCACAGCAGGACCAGGTTGCCCAGCTTCTGGTGCCCGGCCAGCGAGGACGCCTCCGCGGAGATGCCCTCCTGGAGGCAGCCGTCACCGGCGACGGCCCACACCATGTGGTCGAAGGGGGAGGTGCCGGGGGCCGCCTCCGGGTCGAACAGGCCGCGCTCGTAGCGGGCGGCCATGGCCATGCCCACGGCGTTGGCGACACCCTGGCCCAGCGGGCCGGTGGTCGTCTCGACACCGGTGGTGTGGCCGTACTCCGGGTGGCCCGGGGTCTTCGAGCCCCAGGTACGGAACGCCTTCAGGTCATCGAGCTCCAGGCCGTAGCCGGCCAGGTAGAGCTGGATGTACAGCGTCAGGCTGGTGTGGCCCGCCGAGAGCACGAACCGGTCGCGGCCGGTCCACTCCGCATCGGCGGGGTCGTGCCGCATCACCTTCTGGAAGAGGGTGTACGCGGCGGGAGCCAGGCTCATGGCCGTACCCGGGTGGCCGTTTCCGACCTTCTGTACGGCGTCCGCGGCGAGAACGCGGACAGTGTCCACGGCCCGCTGGTCCAATTCGGTCCACTGGAGGTCTGTGGTGGTCGGCTTGGTGCTCACCCTGAGTCAGGGCTCCTCTCCACTGTTGTAAACCGGTGACTGTGACCGCACCGGGCGTTGTCGAGCCTACCCCCGTCGCACCCCACGATTTCCGGCTGATCCCAGGGTGCGGGCGGCCCGCCGAATCCGCCTCCCGTATGAGCGCCGGGGGTCACCGATGCGCTACTCCGATGAGCGCACGAGCCCACTCCTGAGGCACGCCGAAGAGCGTGCCGGAACACTCTTGGGCGAGCCGTCCGGCACCCGCGGTTCCGGTGCGTCACCCGGATGAGCGGGGGCTCCCGTACAGCTGTCGCAACGGCCTTCCGCGCCACATCAACACGAGCGCACCCCCGCGAAGGGCGGCGTGTCCCCAACGTCTACAGTGGTCTGGTTCGCGCAAGTCTTTACCGGGCCTTCACGCCTGGAGCTTGCTGGGATTTCTCTGTCAGGGGTGTGCGTGACGGCCGTCGAGTCCCGACCCGCAGGGGTCGCCTTGACTCCGGGCCCGGAGGGCCATCGCCCGTTCGGGGCCCGTGTCAAGGCATTCGTGGCACTGACCAAGCCTCGGATCATCGAGCTGTTGCTGATCACCACTGTTCCGGTGATGTTCCTCGCTGCTCAGGGTGTACCCGACCTGTGGCTCGTGCTCACTACCACCGTCGGCGGCTACCTGTCCGCCGGTGGTGCCAATGCACTGAACATGTACATCGACCGCGACATCGACGCGTTGATGGACCGCACGTCGCAGCGACCGCTGGTCACCGGCATGGTGAGCCCGCGCGAGTGCCTGGCCTTCGGTATCGCCCTTGCGGTGATCTCGACGGTCTGGTTCGGGCTGCTGGTGAACTGGCTGTCGGCCGCGCTGTCGCTCGGGGCCCTGCTCTTCTACGTCGTCGTGTACACGATGCTGCTGAAGCGCCGTACCTCGCAGAACATCGTCTGGGGCGGTATCGCGGGCTGCATGCCGGTCCTCATCGGCTGGTCGGCCGTGACGAACTCGATGTCCTGGGCCGCGGTGATCCTCTTCGCCGTCATCTTCTTCTGGACGCCGCCGCACTACTGGCCGCTCTCCATGAAGGTGAAGGACGACTACGCCCGGGTCGGCGTCCCGATGCTTCCGGTGGTTGCGTCCAACCGGGTGGTGGCGCGCCAGATCGTTCTCTACAGCTGGGTGATGGTCGTCGTCTCCCTGCTGCTGACGCCGCTGGGCTACACCGGCTGGTTCTACACGGTTGTGGCCCTGCTCACCGGCGGCTTCTGGCTCTGGGAGGCGCACGGCCTGCAGAACCGGGCCAAGGCCGGGATGGCCGGCGCCAAGCTCAAGGAGATGCGGCTGTTCCACTGGTCGATCACCTATGTGTCGCTGCTGTTCGTCGCCGTCGCGGTGGACCCCTTCCTGAGGTAGTCCGCCCCTGCGACCCCTGCCGACGGGCGGGGCGCGTGGCCCACGCCACGTGCCCCGCCCGTCGCCAGTTGATCTACCCGTCGGTAGCATCCCCTGTATGGCAGAGACGGCTGAGACCCAGCAGGTGGACAGCAAGCAGGCGGCCCGCGCGGAGCGCAGGGCGGCGCGGCTGGCCAAGCAGATCGGTGCCTTCGCGAAGGCGCACGGCGGTGCCGAGGGGCAGCTCGCCTACATCGGCCAGATGGGCACCCGCATCGTCCTCGTCGGCGAGGACGGCGGCTGGGGCGATCTGGTCGCCCCGTCGTACGCGGTCGCCGAGAGCGCCGCGCGGAAGTCCGGGATCACGATGCACGAGTCCTTCGACGGCGAGTTCGCCGCCAAGGTGCACACCGGTCCGTACGAGTGGACGCGGATGGCCGGCATCCAGATCGGCGGCCCGGCCAACAAGGCGAGCTGTTGCGCGGGATGCTCGGGCGCTGACACGGGATGCCGTGGGGCTCCGGGGCAGGGGGCGCCACGCC
>NZ_JBHVWF010000231.1:0-8359 GCF_042882365.1 Streptomyces sp. NPDC058221
GTGCCCGGCCGGGTCCCCTTCGCGGGACCGGCCGGGCACGGCCTGTCAGGACGGGAGCCGGGCGCAACCGGTCCGCACCGCACCGGCGTTCAGCCCTCGCCGAGGATGCCTGCCCGGCCGCTATACCAACGGCTTGACCGACATCAGCAGGTGCTGGTGGGCCGGCGGCACCGCCCCTTCCTCCGTGACCGCAGGACTCGTCGCCTCCTCGCGCGACGCATGCCCGGTGACCATGGCGCGCTGCCCGGGGCCCATCATCCGGAACCGGACGACCGGGGTGTCGAACGAGGACAACGCGTCCATCAGATAGGAAGGGTTGAAGGCGACCGTGAAATTCTCGGGCCCCGCCAGCCGGGCGGAGAGCCGCTGGAACGCCACGTCGTCCTCGTAACCCGCCTGGAGCAGCACCGAGTCGTCGCGGAAGGCGAACTGGAGCGGACTGTCCCCGTCGGCCACCACCGAGACCCGCTTCACGGCCTCGACCAGCGGCTCACGCTCGATCACCGCCGTGACCGGGTCCGCCATCGCGAACAGCTTGTCGTGGCGCGGCAGTCGGCCGTCCAGGAGGCGGACCGTCGTGCGCATCCCGGCCAGCTCGAAGCCGGCCGACCCGCTGTCCAGCGCGAGACTGACCGCGCCCGCACGGCCGAAGGAGCGGGCGATCTCACCGATCCTGCGGGCCGAGACCACGACATCGGCCGAGACGCCGGCCGCCGCGGGCTTCCACCTGAGCGTGCGCACCGCGAAGCGGTAGCGGTCGGTGGCCGCCAGAGTCATCCGGTCGCCGTCGAGGCCCAGCCGGATCCCGGTGAGCGTGGGCAGGGTGTCGTCCCGGCCGGCCGCCACCGTCACATCCGCGACGGCCTCCGCGAACTCCTCGGCGTCCACCGCGCCGAGGACCGCCGGCAGCGGCGGCAGCGACGGGTAGTCGTCGAGCGGCAGTACCGACAGGCCGAATCCGGCGCCGCTGCCCGTCACCGTGAACCGGGAGCCCTCGACCGCGCACTCCACCGCCCCCTCGGGCAGCACCCGGCACACGTCCAGCAGCCGCCGGCCCATGACCAGCACCTTGCCCGGCCGCAGGATCCCGGCGTCCACCTCGATACGGGCCGACGCCTCGTAGTCGAGGCCGGAGACGCACAGCCGTCCGTCCGCCGCCTCCAGCAGCAGACCGCCGAGCACGGGAACGGGTGACCGCGTGGGCAGCACCCGGGCCGCCCAGGCAACGGTGTCGGCGAGCGCGCCGCGCTCGATCCGGAACTCCACGGTGATGACCTCTCCTCGGCGTCGAACGACCGTCTCTGGTCCTCGACGCTAAGGGGCACCACTGACAACGCGGCCGGGAGGCGGTTGCGGCCGACGACAGCGGCCACCCCCGTGGGCCGCTGCCGTCGTCCCCCGTGCCTCTCCCCCGAAAGGCCCGCAACCGCGTTCGGACTGTAGGTCTCGGGGTAGGGGCCGGTAAAGATTCAGATCGCACTGTGTGGACAGCCGGAGGTATCAGTCCGCACAACCGAACCGGTACGCTTCACTCCGGTTTCTGGCAGGAGCGGGGGGAGTGTGCACGCGCGCAGGCGGGCCGACGACGTCATCCGGATGCACGGGCTGGCCCGCGCGGGCGGCTCGCAGGAGCTGCTGCGCTGGGTGTCCGGGCGGGCCGGAGGCTGGGCCGGCCTGCTCGGCGGCGACGGCACGATCCTGCACGGCGTCACCCGGGACCCGGAGGCCGCGAGCACCGGATCGGCCGCGCTGGCGGCCGAGGGCGCGCGGGAGCTGACGGAGCTCGGCGCCCGCTCCCTCTCGTTCGACCGGGGGCCGCACACGGCCCTGCTGTTCTCCCTTGACGGGCCGCAGGACACCGTCCGCCCGGTGCTCGCCGTGGTCGGCCGACGCCCGCTCCCGGACGGGCTGGCGACGCTCCTCGCCGATATCGCTCTGCCGCTCGCGATGTGCTGGGCGGCCGAGACCGTCGAACGCAAGCGTCGTCGCGTCGATCTGGCGGAGTCCCGCGGCCGCGAGGCGGTGCTGCATCTGCTCATGACCGGCCAGCTCTCCCTCGCACACCAGGTGGCCGGCGCCCTGAAGCCGGCCCTGCCCGACCCGGTCCGGGTCTGCGTCGTCGAGTGCCCGGGCGGGAGCCGGGACGAGGTGGCCCGGATCTGCACGGACCTCTCCGGCGGGCGGTCCTGGATCGTGCGGTGCCCGGTCTACGCGCGCCATCTGATCCTCGTCGTGCCGGCCGGACCGGAACCGGCCGACGGACAGCTCGGCCCGGAGGTCGCGGCGGTGGTGGACGACTGCGTCGTGGGCATCAGCGAGGACGTGCCGCTGTCCGACACCGCGACCGCGTACCGCCAGGCCTTCCACGCGCTGGCCGTGGCCCGCGGGCTGCCCGGCCGGCACACCCGCTTCGGCTCGGCCCCCGAACCCGCGCTGGTGGTCGGCGCCGAGGGGGCGCGGTGGGCCGACGCGCTGCTGGCCCCGCTGCTCGGCCACCTGCCGCGACGCAGCCAGGACCCGGGCAGCCAGGAGCTCTCGGCGACCCTCGCGTCCTGGCTTGCGTTCTCCTCGCACGCGACCGGCCATCTGAAGATCCACCGCAACACCCTGGCCGCCCGGCTGCGGCTGATCGGTGAGCTGCTGGGCCTGGATCTGGAGCGGCTCGCCGACCAGGCCGCGCTCGACCTGGCGCTGGCCGTCCGCGCCACGCCCGCCCTGCCCCGGCCCGGCCGCACCTCGGCGCCCGTCCTGTCGCTGGACGAGATCCTGCGCACCCCGGCCGTCCGCTCCTGGGCCACCCAGCAGTTGCGTCCGCTGGGCGACCCCGGAGCTGCGGCCGGCCCCGCCGGCCCGTACACCACACTGCGCACCTGGCTGGAGCACGAGGGGCGGCTGGGGCCGGCCGCCACGGCCCTGGGCATCTCCGTGCCGGGCCTCCGCAAGCGCCTCACCCGGCTGGAGACCGTGCTCCAGCGTTCGCTCCTGCGCTCGCCGAGCGCGCGCTACGACCTGTGGCTGGCGTTCCGGGCGATGGACCTGGCCGAAGGCCCGGCCCGCGGCTGACAGCCGAACGGGGGACGCCTCCGGCCGTCAGGCCCGGACGCGCCCCCCGTACCGGGGAGTTCAGCTGGTCAGCAGCTCAGGTTCGAACCGGGCGTGGTGCCGAGGATCGACACGAACGCCTGGTACTTGTCGATACGGCTCTGCACTTGGCCGGGGTTGCCCCCGTTGCACTCGATGGAGCCGTTGATGGAGCGGATCGTCTCACCGAATCCGGCGCCGTTCACCATGGCGTTGTGGGGGGTCATGGTGCCGGGGCCGGTCTGGGTGTTCCAGTACCAGAGGCCGGTCTTCCAGGCCACCGCCGCGTCCTGCTCGACCAGGTAGGGGTTGTTCAGCAGGTCGATACCGAGGGCGTCACCGGCGGCCTTGTAGTTGAAGTTCCAGCTGAGCTGGATCGGGCCGCGGCCGTAGTACGCGGCCGTCCCGGCGGGGCAGCCGTAGGACTGGCTGGTGTCGCAGTAGTGCGGGTAGTTGGACGTGTCCTGCTCCACCACGTACACCAGACCGCCCGTCTCATGGCTGACGTTGGCGAGGAACGCGGCGGCTTCCTGCTTCTTCACCGTGTCGTCGCCGGTGTTGGCGAAGCCCGGGTAGGCGTCCAGCGCGGCGGTCAGCCCGCTGTAGGTGTAGAAGGGGTTCCGGCCCGGGAACATCTGGTCGAACTGCGCCTCGCTGACGATGAAGTCCGCGGACGTGCCGGGGTCACCCGGATCCGTACTGCCGCTTCCGCAACTGCCCTGGTCGGCCCAGACGTCGGAACTGCCCGGGGCCTCGTTCTGGGTCCACCACCCGGCGGTCCAGTTGTGCCCGTTGTACGAGGCGGATCCGCCGCCGTTGTAGACGGACGAGGAGTTCCAGGCAGCCGCACAGTCGGCCGCCGATGCGGTGGTGGCGGGAAGGATGACGACCGTCGCGACGACCGCGCCCAGCGCGGCGAGCAGGCCCATGACGCGTCTGATCATGTGAGCACTCCTTAGGCGCGGCGCACCGAGCTCATCGGTGCGCCGCCATGGGGGGTGCCCGACACTCAAGCGCTGCTGGTCTGAACCTGTCAAGGTCTAGACCAACGTAAGGATTTCCTGCCGCCGGACCGCCCGCGGGGGAAGGGCACACCATCCGCCCCACCACACCGCCCCCAACAGGACTGATTCCGGAGGGAGTCGCTCCGCAACGCCGCCCGGAACGGCTGCAGGCCCGAAGGTAAAACCTTCGGGCCTGTCCAGCATGCGGACACCGTACTGTCCGGCCGGTCAGCCGCACATCCGTCCGCGCACCGTCAGCAGGTGAGCCCGGAGCCGGGGTCCGTCCCGATGATGCCGGTGATCCGCTCGTACTTGGCGACCCGCGCCTGCACCGAATCGGGGTTCCCGCCGTCGCACTCCAGCGCCCCGTTGAGCGAGCGGATCGTCTCACCGAAGCCCGCGCCGCCGACCATGGCGTCGTGCGAGGTCATGGTGCCGGGCCCGTTCTGGGTGTTCCAGTACCAGAGCGCGGTCTGCCAGGCGACCGACGGATCCTGCTCGACCAGCCACGGGTTGTTCAGCAGGTCCAGACCCAGCGCGTCACCGGCGGCCTTGTAGTTGAAGTTCCAGCTGAACATGATCGGCCCGCGGCCGTAGTACGCGGACTGTCCGGCCGGGCAGCCGAACGGCTGGCTGTAGTCGCACTTGATCCAGTAGTTGGCCTCGTTGATCTCCTTCACGTACTGGAGACCGACGGACTCGAAGTCGGCGTGCGTCAGGAACGCCGCCGCCTCCCGGCTCCTGGTCGACTCGGTACCGGTGTTGGCGAAGCGCGGGTAGGCGTGCAGCGCGTCGATCAGCCCCTGGTACGTGTAGAAGGGGTCGCGGTCCGGGAAGATCCGGTCGAACTCGGCCTCGCTGATGACGAAGTCAAAGACCCTGCCCGTACAGGTCCCGCGGTCCTCCCAGACGGTGGTGGCGCCCGGATTCTCGTTCTGCGTCCACCACTTGGCCGTCCAGTTGCGGCCGTGGTGCGAGACGGATCCGCCGGCCGTGTACGCGGTCGAGGAACTCCACAGGGGCGCGCACGCGGTCGTGGGGGAGGCTGCCGGGGCGGTGTCCGCGGCCGAGGCCGTGGCGGCGGGAAGGAAGGCTGCCGTCGCGATGACGGCGCTCAGTACGGTCAGAACGCTCTTGATGCGGTTCAGCGCTGCTCACTCCTTCGACGGGGAACGGTTCGGCCGGGCATCGTCCCGGACACCCAACCCCGATTGGTCTGGACCTGTCAAGGTCTGGACCAACGGCTCCCGCTCGTACGCCTGTTGGCCATCCGGCGGCCATCCTCCGTCCTCCCCGCGCGCTTACCGTGACCCGCGCGCCCGAACCCCGGATGGCGTTCGACAGGCAGGGGGAACCCGACCGTGGAGTGGTTCAGCGCCGAGAACATCGTGGCCGTGCTCACCGCCGTACTGGGCGTCCTCGTCTCCATCGGTGTGCTCTGGTACGAACGCCGGGTACCCCGCCGCAAGCGCATCGGCTACCGGGTGCAAATGGACACCCCGATCGGCAGCGGGGTCAGCCAGGGGCGGGCCAATGTGCGGCTCGGGCTCTTCAGCGAGACCCCCGACATGTCCGACGCCACGCTCGTCCTGCTGCGCGTCGAGAACGACGGCTCGCAGTCCATCGCCCGCGGCGACTACACCGGGCCCGACGAACAACTCCACGGACTGACCGTCGAATTCAGCGAACGCACGGTCCGCGGTATCGCCGTCACCCATTCGAACGGCTCCGACCACCTCATGGACCACTTCACCCCGGCCGGCGGGATGCGGCACAGCGGCTCCCTCATCAGGCTGCCGCGCGTACCGCTGAACCGGGGCGAGCACTTCAAGCTCCTGGTCCTGCTGACCGGTTCACGGGTGGGCAGTCCGATCCGGGTCACCGGCGGCATCCGGGACGGCGAGGTGACGCCCAACAAGGCGGCGCGTCCCGACGAGAAGCCCCCGATGTTCGGCCGGGCCGCCCGGTTCATCACCGTCGCCCTGACCGTCTGCGTCGTCACGCTGGCCTCCATCATCCTGGTGCGCGACGACACCCCGCCCCCCATCGGCTGCGCCCGCGGCGAGCTGACGGTGACCGGTTCCACCGCCTTCGCACCGGTGCTGCGGGAGCTGGCGACGAAGTACGGCAAGGCCTGCGACGGCGCCACCGTCACCGTGGACGCGCACGGCAGCACGGCCGGGATAAGAGAACTGGCCGACCGGGGCGCCGAGCCGGGGACGCCGGGCGCGGGGAAGTCCGGGTCCGGGAAGTCCGGGTCCGGGAAGCCCGGGTCGGGGAAGTCCGGGTCGCCCGCCCTCGTCGCCTTCTCCGACGGCCCCAAGCCGAGCGGCTTCCCGCAACTGCGCGAGAGCCGGGTCGCCGTCTCGCTGTTCCGCCTGGTCGTCAACGACCGGATCCCGCTGAAGAATCTGACCGGCGACACCGTCCGCCGGATCTACCGCGGCGACGTGCGCAACTGGAAGGAGCTGGGCGGCCCGGACCTCCCCGTGCTGCTGGTCAGCCGCGACGCCAACTCCGGTACCCGCGAGGTCTTCCAGCGCCGGGTCCTGGGCCGCAACGAGCCCGCCCAGTCCTCCCGCGACTGCGCCACGAAGGACGACCCGCAGGCTTCCGTCATCCGCTGCGAACTCGACTCCACCGAACAGGTCCTGGCCGAGGTCGGCCGGCTCGGCGGTGCGATCGGCTACAGCGAGCTGCGCTCCGGCACCAAGCCGGCCGGGGCCCACCAGATCGCCATCGACGGCACCACCCCGTCCGTCGACACGATCGGCACCAGCAGCTACCCGTACCGGGAGATCGAGTACGCCTACACCTACGGCAGCCCGCCCGCCGACTCGCTGGCCTCCAGCTTCCTGGCCTACCTCAGCCGGGGCAGCGGCCAGGACGTCATCCGCACCCATGGCCATCTGCCGTGCGCGACGCCCGAGGGGCTGCGGATCTGCGGCGAGGAGTAGGGGCGGGGATACGGGCGGCCGCACGGGCCGGGCCCCTTGAGCGAGGTCGCGCTCAAGGGGCCCGGTGTTCCTGCGGAACGGCTCCGACGTGACTCCGGCGTGCTTACGAAGTGACGTTGTAGACCTTGGAGCAGTACAGCCCCGCGCTGTTGCTGCCGATGCACGCCCAGAACGTGTACGTCTTGTTCTCGGCGAGGTTGCGGTGCGCGGTCGCCGTGTACGGGGAGTTGTGGCCCCCGGTGTCGGCGATGAGGTACGGGTTGGCGGTCACGTACCCGGAAATGCCGTAGCCGTCCGCCTTGGAGTCCTTGGCGGTCAGCTTGTCCCCGTTGGCCGTCCACTTCACCGTGCCGGCGGTGGTGCCACCGGTCTTGATGACGATGGAACGGGATCCGTCGCTCGCCATGCCGCTGACGGTGAACGAGGCGGTCGGCGCCGCCGAGGCGGAACCCGCGCCCATCGTCAGAGCGGCGCCGGTCACGACAGCCGCGGTGGTGAGAACGGTCAGAGCTCGCTTGCGAATGGAAGTGGTCATCTTCCCCCCAAATCAGATACCGATATCGGTCGGCATGATCATACTCGACCAGATGTTCGGATGTGGGGGGATTTCAGCTTTCCTTGAGCAGCGGATCGATCATCTTGTGCAGCTTCTTGTCGTCGATCGATGTGAGCGCCCGGCCGGCGATCTTGCCGTCCCGGTCCAGGACGACCGTGGAGGGGATGGACTGGGGCGTCAGTGTGCCCTTGGGGAATCCGGAGAGGAGGAGCTTCCCGATCGGGTCGTACAGGCTCGGGTACGACATGCCGAAGTCGTCCTCGAACGCCTTGGAGAGACTCTTGTCGTCGTCACGGGCGTTGATGCCGACGAATTCGACGCCCTTGGCCTTCATCTCCTTGGCGACCTTGTTGAAATACGGGGCCTCGGCCCGGCACGGCGGGCACCAGGAACCCCAGGCGTTGATCACGACCACCTTGCCGTGGAGGTCGGCGACATCGAGGTGCTTGCCCTCGATCGTCTCGCCCTTGATCTGGCCGACGGCCTTCCGCTCCCCCTTGGCGACCTTCGAGATGCCGCCCGTACTCGTCACGTAGTTCGTCTGACCGCCGCCTCCGGACGTGCTGCCGCCACAGGCGGACAGGGAGAACGAGGCAACTGTGACGATCGCGGTCAGTGCGACGGCGCGGGAGACGGTCCTGGGGGTCATGTGAAGAGTTTCCCATGGGCCCGTGAGGCACTCCCTGGCGGCCTCGCGGTCCCTGCCGCGGCCCGTGTCCCACCGGGAACCGGACGCGGCGGCGGCCGGCAGTGATGACTGC
>NZ_JBHVWF010000232.1:0-8286 GCF_042882365.1 Streptomyces sp. NPDC058221
CAGGTTGCATACGTTCTGTGATCGCGCTCCGAGCCCCCTCCGCCGCCGCATCCTCTCCGCCGCCGTCCCCGACCCCCCGGGCCGTCCCGGGCCGGTCGTTCTGCTCGTGCGCCTCCTCGCGTCCGGCCGTACACGTTCCGGGGGCCGCGCCGTGGACCCGGTGATCATCGTCGGTGCCGGGCCGGTCGGCCTGGTGCTGTCGCTCACCCTCGCGGCGAACGGCGTGCCGTCCGTGCTGCTCGACGAGGATCCGGGCAAGGACGAGACGCGACCGGCCCGGACGGTCGTGCTGCGTGAGGACACGGCCGCCCTGGTGGAGCGGCTCGGCTGCAAGACGCTCCAGGACGAGGGGCTTCGCTGGTCCGGCTGGCGGTCCATGCGGCGCAAGCAGCTGGTGCGCGAACTGCCGCTCGGCGAAGGCGCTCCGCTGGGGGATCCGCCGGCCGCGCCCGTCCATGTGCCGCAGCACGCGCTGGTGCGCGGGCTGCGGGACGCGGTGGCCGCGCAGGAGCTGGTGCAGACGGCCCGGCTCAGCCGGATCGACACGCTGGAGCAGGATCCGACGGGGGTCACCGTGCACACCAGGGAGCCGGGTTCGACCTGGTGGCGCGGGAGTTACCTGGTCGGCTGCGACGGGGCACGGTCCACCGTGCGCAAGCTCCTCGACATCCGGTTTCCCGGGCGTACGGCGGTGGAGCGGCATGCCGTCGCCGCGCTGCGTACCGAGCTGCCGTGGCCGGGCGAGGCCGTGCTGCACCGGCTGCCGCCGTGGCGCTCCGGTGGCGCCGAGGTGACCGCACGGCCGCTGCCGGACGACGTCTGGCGGCTGGACTGGCTGCTGCCGCCGCGCGGCGAGCTCGTCACGCCCGACGTCCTGCTCTCCCGGGTCCGGGACACCCTGGCGGGCTGGTGCGGCGTGACGCCGCCGTACGAGCTGCTGGACACCGGTGTCTACACGCTGCACCACCGGCTCGCCCGGCGGTGGCGGGTGAAGAGGGCCTTCCTGGCCGGGGACGCCGCGCACCTACTGGGCGCGCTCGGCACCCAGGGGCTGGACGAGGGGCTGCGGGACGCCGAGAACCTGGCCTGGAAGCTGGGTCTGGCCTGGCATCACGGTGCCAGTGACGTGCTGCTGGACAGCTACCAGGCGGAGCGCCGGGCCGCGGTCGCCTCGCGCCTGCGCGCCGCCGACCAGTCGCTGCCGATACTGCGGGGCGGCGGCGGTCTGCGGACCCTGGTTCCGGGGAGCGCACGGGGGCACGATTCGCTGCTCACCGACGGACATCTGGGATGCGGCCCGCTCGGTGCGCCCCCTTCGTACTCCCTCTCCCCCCTTGCGCCCCCACGCGCCGAGGCGCATACACCGGTGGGTACGCCCCCCGGTGCGCCGGTCGCCGATGTCCGGGTGACGGCGCCGGACGGCACACCCGTACGGCTTCGGGACCGGCTGGGGCAGGGGCGGCTGCTGGTGGTCCTGGTGGCCCCCGGTACCGGTGTGTGGGACCGACGGCACTGGATGCGGGCCGGAGTCATGCCCCGGCTGGCCGAGGCGGTCGACGCCCTGCCGGTGAAGGGTGAGCTGCTGGTGGCCGAGAACTATCCGGGGGCGTCCGCGCACACGGTTCTGCTGGTGAGACCGGACGGTCACCTCGTGGAGTCGTTCGGCGGCGTACGTCCCGCCGAGCTCCTCGCGGCGGCGGATGCGGCGCGCGGCGGCGCATCCCGCACTTCCGAACGCTCCGATCACACCGCAGACATCAATTGACCCCCCACCGGCGCTCATGGTCTACTCCGGAACATGACCGACACCGATGTGCGCCTGTGGCGGAGGGTCCATATGGACCTGCTCCGCTATGCGGGCTGCGTGTGTCGCCCGTCCTGCTGAATCGCTTTCACCTGCCCCGCCGTGCGTAACGACGTACGCCAGGGCATCCACGCGAACTCTCAGGACGGTCTCCGTGTCTGCTTCTCCCTCCGCTGTCTCCGTGCGCACGCCCGCCTCCGCTCCGAGCGCGGCGGAACTGCTCGACTTCGTCCGCAGTACCGCCGCGGACACCGAACTCATCGCATCCCTCCCGCTCGATCCCGAGGGCCGGACCTGGATCCGGCTCGACGGGCCGGGCGGCAGTGAGGCCTGGCTGATCGGCTGGCCGCCCGGCACCGGCACCGGCTGGCACGATCACGCCGACTCGATCGGCGCCTTCCTGACCGCGAGCGGCACGCTCAAGGAGCACTCCCTCGCGGCGCGGCTGCCCACCGACGGCTGGAAGACCCTGGAACTGAACGAGGACATCGACCGGTCAAGGGAGTTGACGCCCGGTCGGGGCAGGGCCTTCGGCAAGCACCATGTGCACGAGGTGCTGAACGAGTCCGCCGCGGAGCACGCCGTCTCCGTCCACGCGTACTATCCCCCGCTCCCGCAGATCCGGCGCTACAGCCGCACGGGCGCGGTGCTCCGCCTCGAACAGACCGAACGCCCGGAGGACTGGCAGTGAGCGAGGGACCGCACGAGGGTACGGAACGGGTCGGGATCGACGAACTGCTGGAGCGGGTCCGCTCCGGATACGAGCGGCTCGGCCCCGACGAGGCGAAGGCGGCGGCCGCCGATGGTGCCCTGCTCGTCGACATCCGTTACGCGGAGCTGCGCCACCGGGACGGGCTGATCCCCGGTGCGCTGGTCGTCGAGCGCAATGAGCTGGAATGGCGGCTGGACCCGCAGGGAAGCCATCGCGCCGCGCAGGCGGTGAGCCACGATCTCCGGGTCGTGGTGATCTGCAACGAGGGCTACGCGTCGAGCCTGGCCGTCGAATCCCTGCGCCGGCTCGGGCTCCACCGGGCCACCGATCTGGCCGGCGGCTTCCAGGCCTGGCGCACGGCGGGGCTCCCGGTCGACGTATGACCGAAAGCCCCGGGAAATGTGCTCAGGTCACTGACCGGGCGTAACGGCTTCCACCGGGCGGGCCTTCAGTGCCAGCCTCCCCGGCAGGGCCGTGGCGATGAGTGCCAGCAGCGCCCCGGCACCCACCACCGTCGCGTACACCAGCGGCAGGACGGCGGGGGCCGCTCCGCCCGTCACCCCGATGCTGAAGGCGGTCAGTACGGCGAGGGCGATGCCGCTGCCGAGAACGGCCGCCATCAGCAGGACCGACACCGTCTCGATGCGCAGCATCCGCAGCACCTGACGGCGCGTCGCTCCGGCGAGCCGGAGGAGCGCGAACTCCTTGAGCCGCTCGGAGACCGACATGGCGAGCGTGTTGACGACCGCGATGGCGGTGAAGGCCAGGACGAGACCCATGGCGAGGAGGTTGACCTCGGCGTTCTCCTGCTGCCGGTCCGCCTGGAGCTTGTCGGCGGCCGTCGGGGCCATGACCGCGGTACCGGGGAACTTCTTCACGGCTGCGGTCAGTTCGCTCCTGGAGGCGTCTCCGGCCACCAGGACGGTGGAGGCCAGCGGGTTGTCCATGTGCCCGGCGACCGGATCGTGCGGCAGTGTCAGGTCGCCGAAGCCCAGGCCGCGGTGGTAGACGGCGGCGACCTCGAAGGTGGCCGGGGTTCCGTCACCGAGGTGCAGTTCCAGCTTGCTGCCGGGGTGCAGGCCGAGCTGTTCGGCTGCGAGTTCGCTGATCGCTGCGGCATGCGGGTCCGCGCTGAATGCGGCGATCGAGCCGCTCGTCACCTCGGGGTCCCAGGTGCGGGCGAGGCCGGCCGCGGTCACCCCCTGCGCCGGGTACTTGTCGAGCCCGACCCGGACCGTGGTCCGGACGACCTCGGTGACAGCGGTGACACCGGGCGTCGTGCGGACGGCGTCGGCGGCGCCGGACGGGACGCCGGGACCCTGCGCACCGAGTACCCAGCTCGCGCGGGTGCCCTCACGGGCCTGGGCGAGAGCCGCGTTCCCGAGGGTCGGCTGGATGAAGAGCACCGTGCAGGTCATTCCGATGAGCAGGGTGAGCGGGGTGACGACGGAGGCCATCCGGGTGGAGTTCCCGCGAATGTTCGCGGTGGCCAGCGCCCCCATGGGACCAGCCGGCCGGAGCACCACCGCCAGCAGGGCGGCGGCACCCCGTACGAGGAACGGGCCCAGGAGCGACACCGCCGTGGCCAGCATCACCACGGCGAGGAAGGTCACGGGGGTGGAGGCGGCCTCGGTGCGCAGGATGCTCAGTACGGCGACCAGCACACCACCGCCGAGAAGCAGGACGAGACCGGCGGCGGTCCGCAGGCGTGCGGGCCGGGCGCGCTCGACCGCGGCTTCGGCCATGGCCTCGGCCGGACGGAGCCCCGCGATGCGGCGGCCGGAGATCCGGGCCGCGGCCCAGGCACCGATGAGGGTGACGGCGAGGGCGACGAGGGCCGGGACGGTACCTGCCGTGCGCTCCAGGGTCGCCGGGACAGCCCCGGTGTCGATGAATCGACCGTGCAGCCAGCCGGCGAGCGGCAGCCCCGCCAGTGCGCCCAGCACCCCGGCCACGGCACCGACCACCAGCGCCTCACGGCCGAGCAACCGGCGGATCTGCCGGGAGGTGGCGGCGATGGTGCGCAGCAGGGCCAGTTCACGGTGGCGCTGCTGGATGGAGAGCGCGAAGGTGCCGACGACGACGAGCACGGCGACCAGCAGGGAGGTGCCGCCCATGGCCGCTCCCATGGAGATGAGCTTGACCCGGGCGCCCGCCGCGTCCAGGAACTCGACCGGCCCCCGGTCGTCACCCGTGGCGATCCGGGCGGTCGTTCCGTCAAGGGCCTGTGCGACCCGTTCCTTCAGCCGGCCGATGTCGGTGCCGGATGCGGGCAGCACGCCGAACGCGGTGACCTGGCCGGGGCGCGCGGCGAGCCGCTCGGCCTCCGCCGTGGAGAAGAACAGCGTGGTCTGCTGCCGGAGCCGGCCACGGCCGTCCGGGGCCGCGATGCCGCTGACGCGGTACGTGCGAGGGGCCTGGGTGGACTGCACGGTGAGCCGGTCCCCGGTCTTGAGGCCCGCACGTTCGGCGAGGCCACGATCGATCACCACGTCGGCGGAGGCGGCCGGTGCACGGCCCGCGGTGAGGGCGAACGGGGTGAGCGGGGCGGAGGTCCAGGCGTGGCCGTAGGACGGCGGACCGTCAGCTGTGCCGGCCGCCGGGAGGCCGAGCGGCTGGGCGAGGAAGGTCAGTTCGGGCACGACCGCCCGGACACCCTCCAGGCCGCGAAGCCGGCCGGCGTCGTCGGCGGGGAGCCAGGCGCGCTCGGCGACCGGCTTCGCCTTGTGCTTGACCTTGGTCTTTCCGTTCCCCCTGTGCTTGACGACGGTCCGGTGCACGTTCTGGTCGGCGGAGACGACGAGTGGTGTCGCGGCATAGCGCTCGGTGGCGATGTGTCCGCGCAGACCGGTCTCCAGCAGGGTGCCGCAGGCGGTGACGAGGGCGGCGGCACACATGAGGGCCAGCAGTGCTCCGAGGAATCCACCCTTGCGGTGCCTGATCGTTCGCAAGGCGTAGCGCAGCATCATGATGTGGCCGTCTCTTTTCTGTTGTCGTGGTCTGCTGATGCGCCGTCGCCGCCTGCGTCGCCGCCGTCACCGGGCATGGAGACTCCGCCCGACGCCCGGGGGGCCGGGAACGCGAGCAGTCGGGTGTGGACGGTGCGGGCGCCCGGCGGGGTTTCGGCGTCGGGTCGCCTGTAGCGGTTCATCAGGGAGATGTACTCCTCGAAGAACGCGCCGAGTTCGGCGTGGGTGAGCCGGAGGGAGCCACGTGAGTACGGGTAGGCATCGGCCCACTCGTCCGCGCCCCGGCCGTCCGCCGTCCCGGCGCTCTCGCGCTGGAGGCGCTCGAACAGTGCGAGATCGGCGGCGTACGCATGACGGTTCAGCTCGTCCATGACGCGTTGGGTCCCGGGCGTCCGCCGGGACGGCGGCGGGAAGCGGCGGTCGCCGGGGACCGCACGCCACCACCGCGCCCTGCGGGCGCCGGGCTTCCGGAGCACGTCGTCCGCCACGAATCCGTACCGGGCCAGTTCACGCAGGTGGTAGCTGGTGGCGCCGGTGTTCAGCCCCAGGGCGCGGGCAACGCCCGTGGCCGTCTCGGGGCCGTGCATATGGAGGTGTTCAAGGATCCGCTGACGTCGCGGCTGGGCCAGCGCCTTGAGCGCCGCCAGCTCCGTGATCTCGGTTCCACCGGTCCCACCGGGCTTCTCTGGCATGCGTCACACAGTGCTCTGTGCACAGGTGCCTGTGCACTGGAGTGCTCCGGCGTCTTCGTACGGGGGTTTTCCCCCGCGTCCCCTGGGCTCGCCGGGCCCGGAATCCGTCGCGACACACCCGTATGGCCTCGCTCCGGTGGAGCGGACCCCGTACGGGACGGACATTCGCCTCAACGACATGGACCGCTATGACGGGGAGCCAGCACCGATGCCGACCACCGCCCTCACCCCCGACGAACTCGATATCCAGGCCACTCGGCTCCATGACACGGATGCGTGGCGGCAGATCGTCACGGACTGGGACCGCACTGCGCCGGAACCTGTACGACCCGCCCCGGCCGGCCACAAGCCGGTCCCGTCACAGCCGCCGAACACTTCACATCCGACGCGTCAGCCGTGTCCCTCGGATCAGGCATGTCCCGCGCATCCTTCGGACCGGACGCACTCCTCGCAACCGACGCACGGCGGCTCAGCCGACTGGCGTGGCCTGCTGTCCGTGCCGGTCGATCAGCTGATCGCGGATACGGTCCGTGCCCTGCCCGCCGCCGTGCCGCGCGAGCGTCCGCTGCCCGGGCGTATGGGTGCGCTCCTGCCCGACCGGCTCCACTCCTGGCGGCGCATCGGCCGGCCCGAGGTGCGGCCCTCCACCCATCTCGCCCACGCGCGGCAGATCCTGACCGAGTGGGGCTGGCAGAACACCCCGTACCGGC
The DNA here is from genome assembly GCF_042882365.1 of Streptomyces sp. NPDC058221. Taxonomy (NCBI): domain Bacteria; kingdom Bacillati; phylum Actinomycetota; class Actinomycetes; order Kitasatosporales; family Streptomycetaceae; genus Streptomyces; species Streptomyces sp. NPDC058221. Next base: position 6,888 of record NZ_JBHVWF010000232.1, read on the forward strand.
TTCGCAATGCGCGGGGCGCCCGCTGTGTCTGCGGTGCCATGCTCACCGCGCACCGCCTGGGCTACGGCTCACTCGAAACCGTCGACCGGGCCGGTGCCTGGCTGATCACCGAACTCCGGTCGCAGGGCTGGACCGGGCTGATCGGGCCGTGGAACCGGTATCCCGGGCGCACCGCCGCGGATGCCGTTGCCCTGATCGACGCCACCATCAGCCGCGCCTCCCGCGCCGGGCAGTGAGTCAACAGCACTCCCGGCTCCCACCGCGAACCCGGAACTTCGCCGCCTGCGCCTCCCCCGTGGGCGCAGGTGACCGTAGCCGCGGAGGTCCGGACGCCGGCCGGTCAGAAGGGATCGTCCAGCCCTTCCGTGTTCTCACCCTCTTCTTCGAGCGCCTGGCGCACCACGCGCAGGGCCATCCCTTCCCCGTACCCCTTGCGGGCGAGCATGCCGGCCAGCCGACGCAGCCGCTTGTCACGGTCCAGCCCCCGGGTGGAGCGGAGCTTGCGCGCGACGAGCTCGCGCGCTGTCGCCTCCTCCTGATCCGGGTCGAGCCGGCCGACGGCTTCGTCGATCACGGCCGCGTCCACCCCCTTGGTCCGCAGCTCACGCACGAGTGCGCGACGTGCGAGCCCTCTGCTGTGATGCCGTGATTCCACCCAGGCATCGGCGAACGCCCCGTCGTCGATCAGCCCGACGTCCTCGAAGCGCGAGAGCACTTCTTCGGCGGCCTCGTCGGGGATCTCCCGCTTGCGCAGGGCGTCCGCGAGCTGCTGACGGGTGCGCGGATTCCCGGTCAGCAGCCGCAGGCAGATGTTGCGCGCCTGCTCGACCGGATCTCGCGGCTCCCCCTTCTCGGCCCTCGACGAGGAAGGGGAGCCGCTGCTTCTGGAACGGGACCGGGAACGGCGCCCGGCCCCCTCACCGAATCCGGTGCCCGAACTCCTGCCCCGGCCGGCCCCGGCCGAGGGCTCGAAGGGCAGATCGGACTCATCGGCGGACCCGGTGGTATGTCCGGCGGCGAATTCGGGACCGGGGCCCGCGCCGGATTCGGCGGCGCTGCCCGGCCACTCCGTGCGACGCGTCACGGGCTAGCTCTTGGCCGCCGCCGTCTTGGCCGGCTTCGCCTTGCCGGCCGCCGCTGTCACCGGCTTCGCCGCACCGTCGGCCGGAGCCGCGGCGGTTCCGGACGCGTCCGTGCCGGGCTGCTCGGCGGGCGTTGCATCGGGCCGCACGCCGACGCCCAGCTTCTCCAGGATCTTCTTCTCGATCTCGTTGGCGAGGTCGGGGTTGTCCTTGAGGAAGTTTCGGGCGTTCTCCTTGCCCTGGCCGAGCTGGTCGCCCTCGTACGTGTACCAGGCGCCGGCCTTGCGTACGAAGCCGTTGTCCACGCCCATGTCGAT
>NZ_JBHVWF010000233.1:0-2479 GCF_042882365.1 Streptomyces sp. NPDC058221
CCAAATCGGGGCGCCCCCGCCCAGGCCCGACACGATCGTGGGGAGCGCGGCCCCCACGATCGTCTGGTCCAGGGCGGCCAGCAGAATGCCCAGCACGATCGTGGCGAAGACGATGTTCCGGCGGCGCGGATCGAGCAGGGGCGGCGCTGCGGCACTCTGCGCGGCGGGGGCGGTCTCGCTGGCAGTGGTCACGCTTGCACCCTCACACCGGGCCCCGTCACCCGCATGCCGGGCGCCGCCGGACGTGTCAGGCCGGCAGGTCCCTCAGCGAGGCCTTCATCCGGGTCACGAACGCCTCCCGGACCGGCGCCGCCACCCGGTCGAGCGAGAGGTACGGATTGAGATCCTCCAGCTCGACGAGCAGCAGCTCGCCGCCGCCGGTCCGGCACGCGTCGACGCGCTGGATGCCGTGGTCGAGGGTGTTCCACTCGATGAAGGACCGGGCGAACTCCAGATCCGCCGCGCCTGCCGCGTACGGCTCAAGCACCCAGCGCCGCTCCGGGTGCGGCGCGTGCAGCGCGTACTGGAAGTCGTGGTCGACGAAGTAGAACGACACCTCGTAACGGAAGTCGATCCGCGGCTGGATCAGCTGCGTCCCGTCCGCCTCGGCCACCCCATCGAGGTTCTGTACGAAGCGCAGCCCGACCGAGTCCGCGCCCAGCTTCGGCTTGACCACGTATCCGTCGGCCGCGGGCAGCAGCCCCAGATCCGCCGCCCGGTCCACGGTGGGGATCACCGGGTACCCGGCGCGGCTCAGATCGACCAGATACTGCTTGCCGGCCATGTCGCCGCGTCCGGTCAGCGGGTTGTAGACCCGCGTGCCCAGTTCAGCGGCCCGGGCGCGGAAGGCATCGTACGCCTCCCGGTAGTGCAGCACCGGGCCGCTGTTGCGTATGACCACCGCGTCGAAACCGTCCAGCAGGGCGGCGGCGTCGCGCGGGTGGCAGAGCGCCGTGTCGAAGTCCTCGCGCAACCGTGCCGTCAGATAGATGTCCTCGTCGCAGTAGCGGCGACCACGGGCCTCGTACGCGAGGTCGGTGACGAAGAGGACGGACGGGCGTGAGCCGGCGGCCATGGTGTTCCCCCGAGGGGTGTGTGAGCGGACGGGTGGTCAATAACCTGGACGGCGTTGTCCGTCAACGACCTTGGAGCGTCATGACGTCTGCCCCGCAGGAGTCGCTCGCCTCGCACGAGCCGCCCGTGCCCGACATTCTCTCGCCCGCCTTCGCCGCCGATCCCTACGGGGCCTACCGGATCATGCGCGAAAGCGCCCCGTTGATCAGGCACGACGCCACGAACAGCTACATCGTCTCCCGCTACGAGGACGTCGAACGGGTCTTCAAGGACAAGGCGGGAGAATTCACCACCGACAACTACGACTGGCAGATCGAACCCGTCCACGGCAGGACCATCCTCCAGCTCAGCGGCCGCGAGCACGCCGTGCGCCGGGCCCTGGTCGCCCCGGCCTTCCGGGGGACGGACCTCCAGGAGAAGTTCCTCCCGGTCATCGAGCGCAACGCACGCGAGCTGATCGACACCTTCCGTCGCACCGGCGAGGCCGACCTCGTCGAGGCGTTCGCGACCCGCTTCCCCGTCCTGGTCATCGCGGACATGCTCGGCCTGGACAAGGCCGACCACGACCGCTTCCACGGCTGGTACACCAGCGTCATCGCCTTCCTCGGCAACCTCGCGGGCGACCTCGAGGTGGCGGCGGCCGGCGAGCGGACCCGGCAGGAATTCGCCGCGTACATGATTCCGGTCATCCAGCAGCGCCGGGCCGCTCCCGGCGACGACCTGCTCTCCGCGCTCTGTGCGGCCGAGGTCGACGGCGTGCGGATGAGCGACGAGGACATCAAGGCCTTCTGCAGCCTTCTGCTGGCCGCGGGCGGCGAGACCACCGACAAGGCCATTGCCTCGGTCTTCGCCAACCTGCTCACCCACCCCGAGCAGCTCGCGGCCGTCCGGGAGGACCGCGGCCTCATCGCCCGGGCCTTCGCCGAGACGCTGCGCCTCACCCCGCCGGTCCACATGATCATGCGTCAGACGGCCACCGAGGTGGAGCTCGGCGGCGGCCGGGTGCCCGCGGGGGCGACCGTCACCTGTCTGATCGGCTCGGCCAACCGAGACCCCGCCCGGTACCGCGATCCGGACCGGTTCGACATCTTCCGCACCGACCTGACCGGCACCACGGCGTTCTCCGCGGCGGCCGACCATCTGGCGTTCGCTCTGGGACGGCACTTCTGCGTGGGCGCGCTGCTGGCCAGGGCCGAGGTGGAGACCGGGGTGAACCAGTTGCTGGACGCGATGCCCGACGTACGGCTCGCGGACGGCTTCACCCCGTCCGAACAGGGTGTCTTCACCCGAGGGCCGCAGTCGCTGCCGGTGCGCTTCACCCCGGTCGAGGGCTGAGCGGCCGGGGGCGGGGCGCGCGGGGGCCCCGCCTCGGGCGAGAACGCGGGCCCCCCCCCCCCGCCCGCCG
>NZ_JBHVWF010000233.1:2489-8272 GCF_042882365.1 Streptomyces sp. NPDC058221
CGGGTGTTTTCACCCGTGGCCCGCGGAGGCTGCGGGTGCGCTACACCCGGGCGTTGGGCTGCGCGGCGGGGGGGGCGGGGGGTTACCCCGTGCCGTGGATATCCGCGCCGCCGCCCCGCGGGCGGTCAGCCGATGCGGGCGCAGATGTTGTCCGTGGACCCGTGGATCATGTGCAGTGTCTTGTACCCGGTGGCGCTGATGTCCAGCGTGTAGACGCCGTCGATCAGCTGCTCCCCGCGCGGCAGATTGCTGTCGTCCTCGCCGATCCCGGCGAGCACGGGCCCGACCGCGTGCCAGCGCTGCGAACCGTCCGCGTGGTAGTCGACCACTGCGCTGCCACTGGCATCGGCGTCGTGGAAGGCGCCGGTGTCGGTGTTGCTGACCCGGATGACGAGGGCGCCCCTGTACGCGATCTCCGAGGGCGATCCGTCGGGATGGGTGGCCAGCACCTTCTGTACGACCTCGTCCACGACCGGTTCGCCGTGGACCGGGAAGTCGCAGCGGGCACCGGCCGGCGCGTCGAACGGGGCGGTGGGCGCGGGTTCCCAGCCTGTACCGGTGTCGGAGGCGGCCGGGGGGCCGGCCGTGGCAGGCACCCCGGTGAGCAGCACGGTGGTGAGGGCCAGTGCGGAAACAGCGGTGGTCCGGTGCATATGGTCTCCCGGTGGCGGGGGCACCCGGATGAAACCGCGGCCGGTGTGCCCCCGTACACCGGCCGCCTTCTCACCCGGACGAGCATGCACCCGGCCGCCCGCCGCTGTCCCGGGGGCGCGCACGGCGTCGTCCCGACGGCGGGTGCCCCGCACCGGCTCAGCGGATGTGGCGTCCCGAGATCGCCCGTGCGATGACCAGGCGCTGGATCTCGCTGGTCCCCTCGAAGATCGTGTAGATCTTGGCGTCGCGGTACATCCGCTCGACCGGATGCTCCCGGCTGTACCCGGCGCCGCCGAGGATCTGGACGGCCTTCTCGGTGGCGGACACGGCGAGTTCGCCCGCGCGGAGCTTGGACATGGAGCCCTGCCCCGCATCGAAGGTCCGGTCGTTGCGGGCCATCCAGGCGGCCTGCCAGATCAACAGACGGACGGACTCGATCTCGGTGCGGATGTCGGCGAGTGCGAAGGCGATCGACTGGTTCTCGATGATGGGGCGGCCGAACGCCTCGCGCTGTCCCGCGTACTCCAGCGCGTACTCGTACGCCGCCCGCGCGATGCCCAGCGCCTGGGCGCCGACGGTGGGGCGGCTGACCTCGAAGGTCGCCATCGCCGCCTGGCCCTTGGCGTTGGAGCCCTCCCGGGCGCGGGCGAGCCGGGCGTCCAGCTTCTCCTTGCCGCCGAGCAGGCAGTGTCCGGGCACCCGTACGTCGTCCAGGAAGACGTCCGCCGTGTGCGAGGCACGCAGGCCGAGCTTCTTGATGGTGCGGCTCGCCTCGAGGCCCTTCGTGGCGGGCGGAACGATGAACGCGGCCTGTCCGCGGGCGCCGAGCGACGGGTCCACCGAGGCGACGACCACATGGATCTCGGCGATCCCGCCGTTGGTGATCCACGCCTTCTGGCCGGAGAGCACCCACTCGTCCCTGGCCTCGTCGTAACGGGCCTTCGTGGCCATCGCGGAGACGTCCGAGCCGGCCTGCGGTTCGGAGACGCAGAACGCCGCCACCTTCGGGTCGTCCTCGTCGCCGTAGCACTGCGGAACCCACTCGGCGAGCTGGTCCGGCGTCCCGGAGGCGAAGATCCCGGCGACGGCGAGGGAGGTGCCGAAGAGCGCCATGCCGATGCCGGCGTCGCCCCAGAACAGCTCCTCGTTGGCTATCTGGAGGGAGAGCCCTGTGGGGTCGCCGTACATGTCGGCCAGTGACTCGAATCCGTACAGACCGATCCGTGCCGCTTCCTGGATGACCGGCCAGGGCGTCTCCTCGCGGGCGTCCCATTCGGCGGCCGCCGGGCGCACCACCTGGGCGGCGAAGCCGTGCACCCAGTTGCGCAGGTCCTGCTGTTCCTCGGTGAGGGCGAGGGAGAAGTAGCTCATCGGCTCAGGCCTTCGGGATGTCGAAGTAGCGGGTGAGGCCCGAGGCGAGACCGACGTCACCGGCCACCTTCAGCTTGCGCATCATGAACATCGTCACCGGATTGCCGTTGCCGGAGACCAGCTTGAGGAACTCCGCGTCCCCCATCACCAGGGTCGTGCGCGGCTCCGCGTCGGAGCGTCCCTCGCTGATGGTGCAGACACCGTCCGCGATCGAGGTCTCGTAGACCTCGTCGGTGTCCCCGGTGATCTTCCAGCGGATCAGCGCCTTGAGCTGTCCCGCCGCGTCCGGGCGGAACTGCTGCCGCATCCGGCCGAAGACCTCACCGAGCACCCGGGTGCGCAGCTCGCCGTGCATGACCTCGCCGAGCTGCTTGGCGGACAGGCCCTTCACGATCCGCGCGAACTCCGGCGGGGAGACGGCCGCGAAGTCGAGTGCGGCCAGTTCACCGGTGAGGTTGCCGCTGCTGTTGTCGGCCACGCCAGTTCCTTACTCTGGAGTAAACTTACTTTTGAGTAAGGTAAGCGTCGCGAGGCCCCTTCGCAAGGAGGGCGCGGTGGTTACGGAGCCCCGGGGGAGTCACCAGGAGCTGCCGGGGCGCACCGCCAGCATGGGGTGATGGGCGGACAGGAACTTATTGGCGCGGGCCAGCTCCGACAGGGCCTGCTCGCGGTCGGCCTGGTCCTCGACGCCGAGCCGCGGGCCGCGGAACCTGCGGACCTCGCGCGCGGCGCACTCGGCCTCGAACTCCGCCTCCAGGATGTGCGGCGGGATGCAGGAGCCGATCAGCGCGGCGACCCGGTCCGGGATCGGCACGGGGACGAGCAGGTGCGAGGCGGTCATGGGGGTGTTCCCTCTCCGATGGTTGGCCAGGAGGCGATGTGTCGCGGCCGCCGGGTGGGCGGCCGACTCCTCCATATGTACGGGACGCAGTTCCGGGTTTCTCGTTGAGAACGTCTCCGTGTGGCAACCGTTTGGGAATGACCGGCTATTTCCCCTTACTCGTAAGTAGGTTGACTTCGCGTGAGGTGTTCTTCGCTTCCAGCCCGCGTGGCGCTGTTCAGGTGGGCGGTTCGTTGCCGCGTGCCCGCAGCTGCATGGCGCGGAGCACAGTCTCGGTCGAGAACCGCGACTCCGGATCGACGAGTTGCTCGCCGAAGATCGATTCCAGATTCCGCATCCGGTAGCGGACGGTCTGGGGGTGTACGTCGAGCAGCTCGCCCATCTGTGCCGCGGTGCCGCGGGTGTCGAGCCAGATCCGCAGCGTCTCGATCAGCCGCTCGCGCCGGTTGGCGCTGATGTCGGCGATCGGGGCGAGTTCGCGACGCGCGAGCTGGTCCAGCAGGACCGGATCGGAGAGCAGCCAGACGGTGATGAGGTGGTCTTCACAGAGAACGGCCGGCACGTCGTCGATGACACCGATGTCAACGAGTTCGAGTACGCGACGGGCCCAACGGATGGAGTCCGAGGCGAGAGAGGCGGGGACGGTGAGGCCGATGGCCGTATGCACACCCGGGAGCGCATGCTCGAGCATGCGTCTTCGCATGTCGTCGAACGGTCCCGGGATCAGTAAATGCGGCTGCGGGTCGGTGAAGTCCACGAGTATGTCGCGGTCGATGCCGAGCCGGCCCAGATCGGGCGACGGCCGCACCGCCACGAGCGTCACCTCGTCCGGCAGCGCCCAGCCGGTCTGCTCGCAGAGCTCGGCGATGGCGGTACGGGGCACGGGCCGGCCGGCGAGGATCAGGTGCAGGAGTCTTCGCCGCAGCGTGTCCGTGTGATCGCCGGAGGTCGAGCGGACCTCCAGGTACCCCTCACGGGACAGGGCTTCGAGCTCGTCGACGTAGGAGAACAGCGCGTCGGCGAAGGTGAGCATCATGGTGGGGGAGAGGTTGTAGCGCCGGCCGATCTTCTTCGCCCGGCGCAGCGCGACGCGCGCGCCCAGCCGGTACGCGCCCTGCAACTGGTCCAGGCTGCGCCCCTCGTACGCCTCGAACCGCCCGAACCTGCGGCACATCTCGTCGCGCAGCGCGGAGGGTGAGGCGGGTTCGGCGACCTGGTCCACGAACACCGAGATGCTCTGCTCCACCCCGACCCGGATGCCCTGACCGTAGGGACTGTCGAGAAGTCGCGCGTATTCGGGGTAGGCGCGGGTGACCTCCAGACCGATCTCCTTGATCAGGCTGGGGAGTTCGGGCCGCACGATCGCAGCGAACTCCTGCGGCAGCGGTCCCAGCGGCTCTCCCAGCTCCGAGGGTTGAGCAACTCCCGGCATACCTGTACCCCTTGCTCCTCGGCGCCCGATGGGGGGTCGGTGAAGGGAGAGCGCTCCCAGGGAAAGCGCTGCCATCACCGTCAGGTGCGTACCAACGTCGGCTGTCGAAACATAGTCCAAGCCGGGGCCGCTGCCCACAGTCGGAACAGGACGGAATGCAGGGGGCATGTATCGCCGGACGGAGGGGTCCGTGATCGGTTTGCGTTCGTCTCGCGGCGGGCCGGGGGCGGAAGCCGGTATACCGGTTGTTCGGCTTCTACCGGTTGTTCGGCTTCCGGTTGTGTCGGCGGGGCCGGCCCGTCATCGTCAGGAGTGTTGCGATTGCCATGCGCGGGACATTCGACTGCGCGGCCGGGCTGAAGTCAAGAGTGCCTGGAGTGGCCGGAATTCCGTGGTGAGTGGCGCGATCCGAGCGGGTCCGGTGAGGCGGAACCGGAGGTCCCGGGCCCCTGATGGTCATCGGGTGAGCACGATCCAGGACGGTGCGGCAAACGGAGTGCTCACTATTCGACAAGAATTCCGGGGACCGTACTCGCTGCGCAGCAAATTAATGTCCGAGAAGCAGCCTTGCGGAGATTCTTCGGCCCGATGTGTTGCCGAGCAACATTACTCACCCGTAGCGTCATCGCCGAACGCAAGAGGTCGTGCAGTCGGTCAGGTCGGACTGCCACAATTCTGTCCCGTGACCCGCCCCGGAAGTTCCGCCCTATCCGGCCGGAGGCGGCACCCCGGCATCGGGTCACACACCCTGAAGGGAAAACGGATCAGTGAACACCCTTGCACGTAGAGCCGCAGTCGTAACCGCCACCGTCGGAGCGGCGATCGCCATGACGGTGTCGTCGGCCTCCGCCGGTACCCTCGCCTCATGGACGGTGACACCCTCCGGGGCCTATACCGCCCATGCGGACAACCCCACGCTGTCGGTTCCGCTTGCGGACCTTGAGTGCGCATCCTCCGACGTGACGGCCGGATCGCTGCAGGCGACCAGTGCCACCGGTGCCGGGATCGGCACCATCGGCAACATCACCTTCACCGACTGCTCGGTCGGCGGCATCCCGTTCACGGTGACGATGAACGCGACACCGTGGCTGATCAACGCCGAATCGCCGAACGCCTCGAACTCGAACTGGGTGGACGGCTCCGTCAGCAGCATCTCCGCCAAAATCTCGGGCGTCGGCTGTTCCGCGACCTTCACCGGCAAGGTCCACGGGCACTACGCGAACGACATCGGCGCCCTCGTCATTGACGGCACCGGAACCGACCTGGTGGCGTCCAACGCCAGCTGCCTCGGACTCATCAACAACGGCGACGTGGCGTCGTTTGTCGCCTCGTTCCACACCACCGTGACGTCGACGGGTACGTCGCCGGTGATCAGCACCCCGTAAGGCCGAAAGTACGGGACCTTGGTCGCAGGAGATGCCGAACCTTGGTCGTAGGCCGGTGCCGTAACGGCACGCTCACCGGTCAGGAACGGTTCAGGTCCTG
>NZ_JBHVWF010000234.1:0-8215 GCF_042882365.1 Streptomyces sp. NPDC058221
CGGAGCGCTCAGCGCGTACGTCCGGCGACCTGCTCGTGCGCTACTTGAGCGGGTAGGACTTCGCCGCCGCTGCCGCCTCCGCCGGCCTGACCACCTTCAGGCCGCCGGGCATCCCGGCGTTCGGCTTCATGATCACGCTCTCCCGGGTGGAGGGCGCCGCCGGGTCCGAGAAGTCGTGCGACATACCGAAGTCGCTCCCGAAGTCCTTGATGGTCAGCAGCGCCTCGTCGATGCCCGCGCGGGTGAGGTCCTTCGCGGCGCACGCCTTCTTCATCGCCTCGCCGTACAGCGTCGCCGCCGTGTATCCGGCGATGACGCCGTTGTCGAGGCCGTCCTTCGGGTACTCGGCGCCGTACTCCTTGGACAGCTTGGCCGGACCGGCACCGGGGTCACCGATCGGCAGGGTGGACGCGGCCACGTAGTAGTCCTTCAGCAGGGCGGGGCCCGCCTGGGTCTTCAACAACTGGGGCGCGAAGGCGGAGTTGTTGCCGACGACCGGGACCTTGAATCCGGTGGCGGCGGCGACGCCGACCAGGGAGGCGGCCTGGCGCGGGCCCGCGCTGACCACGACGGCCTTGACACCGGCCTGCTTGAGGGCCGCGACCTGGGCGGTCATGTCGTTGTCGGTGGGTTTGATCTTCTGCTCGACGACGGTGAGCCCGGCCTCCTTCGCGGCGTACTTCGAGCCTGCCAGGGCGTTTTCGCCGTAGTCGCCCTCGAAGTAGACATGACCGACCTTGTCGCCCTTGGCGATGCGCTTCTCGGCGAGCAGGTAGTCGATGGCATTGATCGTCTCGACGTCGTACGTGGCTCCGATGACGCGGACGTACTTGCTGCCGAGCAGGTTCGCCGACCAGGCCTGCGGCAGGACGAGCCCCTTGTCCTGGCCGTCGATCCGCTGCTCGACCGCCGCGACGAACGGCGAGCCGATGAACTGGACGAAGCCCAGCACCTTCGGCTCCAGCTCCGTGTAGCCGGCGACGGCCTTCTGCGGGTCGTAGCCGTGGTCGCGGACGGTCAGCGCGATCTTCCGCCCGCAGATGCCGCCGGCCGCGTTGGTCTGCTTGACCCAGAGGTTCTGGGCCTGGGTGACACTCTTGCCGAGTGAGGCGTATACCCCCGTCATGTCGGTGAGCGCACCGAGGGTGATCATCGAGTCGGTGACGCCCTCCCCGGTCTTCACGCCCCCCTTGTCCTTCGCTCCCCCGTCGGATGTGTTCGCCTTCTCGCTGCAGCCCACGAGGGTGAGGGCGAGGGCCGCGCACACGGCCCCGAGTACACGCAGTTTCATTTCTTCTCCCCTGAGTTCTTCGAACGGGCCCGGCCGCCGGCCAGGAGCCGTGTCAGGCCGCCGGGCAGGAACAGGACGGCCGCGACCACCGCGGCGCCGTACAGATAGCGCGAGGCCTCACCCGGTGCCAGGCCGCCCGTTCCGGGGGCGGAGACCAGGGGCAGGGAGTCGCTGTAGTGGGTGAGCACCTGCGGCAGCAGCGAGACGAAGGCGGCTCCCACGACCGCCCCCGCCACGGTGCCGAGCCCGCCGATGACGATCATGGCGAGGTATTCGAGGGAGAGGACCATGCCGAAGTACTCGGGCACGGTCCGCTGGAAGACCAGCGCGAGCAGGACGCCCGCGAGTCCGGCGTACATCGAGGACAGGACGAAGACCCCGGCCCGGTAGCGGGCCACCGGCACACCCATCACGCCTGCCGCGATGCGGTGGTCCCGGATGGCGTTGAGCGCCCTGCCGGGTCGTCCGCGCAGCACACCGCGGGCGAACAGGCCGCTCAGGAGCAGCGCGGCCAGCGCCGCGTACCAGAGCTTCTCGGAGGACTGGAAGGGCACCGCAGCCACCACGACCTCGGTGTCGTCGAAGTCGAGGCCGAACAGGGAAAGGGGCGGTACGGAGCGGCCGTTGAAGCCTCCGGTGAGGGAGCCCGCGTTGAACAGCAGATGCTGGCCGATGAAGATCAGTGCGAGAGTGGCGATGCCGAGATAGGCGCCGCGCAGCCGGCCGGCGATGGGGCTGAACAGTCCGCCCGCGACTCCGGACAGGAGCACGGCGAGCACGGCGGCCAGCCAGCTGGGCAGGCCGAGCCCGGTGAGTTCGTGCCCGTTGTCCGTACTGCTCTCCCCGGCCAGGACGCAGTAGCCGTACGCGCCCACGGCGAGGAAGAAGGCGTGGCCCATGGAGAGCTGGCCGGTGGCGCCGGTGAGCAGGTTGAGTCCGATGGCGCCGATCGCGGCGGCCATCGCGAAGAGCCCCGCCTGCAGCCAGAAGCGGTCGAGGTAGAACGGGAACACGAGCAGGAGCACCGAGCCGAGCGCCCAGAGGTACGTACGGGGGTGGCGCAGCCGGGCGGCGACGGTGCCCCCCGGCGTGATGCTCCCGGTCTCCGTCGCGGCTTCGGTGGTGGTGGTGTCAGACACGGGCGAGCTCCTTCGTACCCAGGAGTCCGGCAGGACGCAGGAGCAGCACGATCACCATCACCAGGTAGGGGGCGAGGTCACCGATACCGCGGCCCAGGAAGGAGAGGTCGCTCTGGTAGCCGGTGGCGAGCGATTCGGTGACACCGACGATCAGCCCGCCGGCCAGCGCCCCGGTCGTCGAGTCGAGCCCGCCGAGGATCGCGGCGGGGAAGGCCTTCAGGGCGGCCAGCGAGGTGGCCCGTTCCAGACCGGGCGTGGGGAAGACCGTGAGGAAGAGGGCGGCGACGGCTGCGAGTGCCCCGGCCACCGCCCACGCGGCGAGCGAGACCCGGCCGAGCCTGATCCCCATCAGGGCCGCGGTCTGCGGGTTCTCGGCGGCGGCCCGCATCGACACCCCCCAGGAGGTGAAGCGGAAGGCGAGCAGGAACACGGTGATGAGCAGGGCGGCCGCGACGAAGGCCGCGACCCGGGTCTGGGCGAGGGTGACATCTCCGACGGTGATGACCCGGTCGCCCCAGGGGTCGCCGAGCGAGAGCACCTCCGTGCCCATGCGGCGGGTGAGTTCGGTGGTCAGGAGGATGTCGACGCCGATGGTGACGATGGCCAGCACGCTGTGGTCGCTGCCCCGGTAGCGGCGCATCACCAGGAATTCGACGGCTGCTCCGACGACGGCGGCGCCCGCGATGCCGACGGCGAGCGCGGGCCAGAAGCCGATGTCGTCGTGCAGCACCGCGGTGACGTAGCCGCCCGCGAGCAGCAGGGACGCGTGGGCGAAGTTGACGACCTCGGTCGCCTTGAAGATGACGACGAAGCCGAGCGCGATCAACGCGTAGACCGAGCCGATGGAGAGTCCGCCGAGGAGGAGTTCGATGAAGGTGGTCATTCCGGTGCCCCCAAGTAGGCCTGGACGACGGCCGGGTCGTTCTGGACCTCGGCAGGGGTGCCGTCGGCGATCCTGCGTCCGAAGTCGAGTACGGTCACGGCGTCCGCGAGCCGCATCACCACTCCCATGTCGTGTTCGACGAGCACGATCGAGATCCCGAGGCTCTTCCGCACCCCGGCCACGACCTCGGCGGTACGCCGCCGTTCGTCGGCGGTCATCCCGGCGACGGGCTCGTCCAGGAGAAGGACGGCCGGCTCCATGCACAGCGCGCGGCCGAGCTCGACGAGCTTCTGCTGTCCGTACGGGAGCGACCCGGCGGGTCGCTCCAACTCCTTGTCCAGACCGATGAATTCAGCGATCTCGCGAACCCGGTCGAGGTGCCGCCGGGCTTCGCGGACGGCGGACGGCAGGCGCAGTCCGCTGGAGAGGAAGCCCGCCCGGGTGAGCCGGTGCCGACCGAGCAGCAGGCTGTCGGCGACGGTGGCGTGCGGGGGCAGCGCGAGGTTCTGGAAGGTCCGGGCGACGCCGAGTGCGGCGATCCGGTGCGGGGCGAGCCCCGTCAGCTCCCTCTCCCCGAGCCGGACGCTGCCGGAGGCGGCCCGGTACACCCCGGACAGCACGTTGAAGCAGGTTGACTTTCCAGCCCCGTTGGGACCGATGACGGCATGAACGCTGCCCGGCTCCACGGTGAAGGAGACGCCGTCGAGGGCGGTGAGCCCGGCGAAGCGGACCGTGACGTCGCGGACGGCGAGTGCGGCCGGGGCGGTCACCGGCGGCGCGGTTTCGCGGGTGGCCCTCATGCGGACCACCTGCTCAGGGTGCGTACGGAACCGGCGGCCCGGTCCGCGTCCGCGGCGGCCGTCTCGTCGACGACGCCCAGGTAGCGGCGGCGCACCTCGTCGGATGCGGCGAGCTCGTCGGCCGGCCCCTCCAGGGTGACCTCGCCGACTTCCAGGACGTATGCCGTTGAGGCGAGCCGCAGGGCGATCGACGCGTTCTGCTCGACGAGCAGGACGGAGGTGCCCGCCGCGTTGATCTCCCGTACCGTCTCGGCGATCCGCGCCGCCATCAGCGGGGCGAGGCCGAGGGACGGCTCGTCGAGCAGCAGCAGCCTGGGCCGGGCCATCAGGGCCCGCCCCATGGCCAGCATCTGCTGCTCGCCGCCGGACAGCAGCCCCGCGCGCTGGTGGGCGCGGCCGGCCAGCACCGGGAACAGTTCGTGTACGCGGGTCAGGGCTCCGGCCGACTCCCTGCGGCCGCCGCGGGCCCCGAGGGCGCCGGCCCGCAGGTTGTCGGCCACCGTCATCCGGGCGAACACCTGTCGTCCCTCGGGGACCTGGACCACTCCCGCGGCCACCACCTGGGCGGGACGCAGCCCGTCCAGCCGGTGTCCGTCGAAGCGGACGGTGCCCGTGCCCGTACCGCGGTGGAAGCCGAGGGTCCGCGACACGGCCCGCAGCAGTGTGGTCTTCCCGGCCCCGTTGCCGCCCAGCACGGCGGTGATCGCGCCGGCCGGCACATCGAGGGAGACGTCGCGCAGGGAGCGTACGGGGCCGTAGCCCACGGACAGTCCGCGGATCTCCAGCGTTGGCATGCGTCCTCCTCCTTCCGCCTTGTCATCGGATCGGCCCGGCTCGTCGAGCCGGGTGGCGCCGGGGGCCGCGACCGCTGTCTCCGGCCGCGGCCGTCACCTGCGCCGTGGGGCCACAGACCAGCAGCGGGCGGGCCGCGCGTCCACGGTCCCCGGCCTAGACGCTGCGGGTGACCAGTGCGGGAGGCCGCTGCTTGTGCACGCGCACAGAGACGGGCCGCCGGCTGCCTGCTCATGTGGGGCCGATGGCATCCTCACGTCGGCGGTCCGGCGGCCGGACCGGGCGCGGGAACCGTCCGCGGCAGGCGCGCGGAGAACGGAGCGGGCATGCGGCAGCGCGGGAACGAGCGGGGGTGGGCGCTGCTCGACGCGCTGCTCGACAACGAGACCGGGCCCGGCCTCGCGGCGCTGACCGCCACGGTGCTGGGGTTGCCGGAGGCGGGTCGTTACGCCGTGGCAGTGATGGCGCCGCGAGGGTGTCCCGGCCCCGTGCGACGGACGACGGGCGCGCACGGACTCCGGTTCCTCTGGCGGCCCCGCCAGGACCGGGAGATCGCCGTGGTCGCGCTGGGCGAGGCGGATCCGGCGGCCGCCGCCGCGCATCTGACGGACCGGGTTCCCGGCCCCGGTGGCGTCAGCCCGGCCGTGGAGGGTCTGGCGGACCTGGGCAGGGCCCGTCGGCTGGCCGATGCGGCGCTGCTGACGTGCGGACCCGGCAGGGCGGACTTCGTCTGCCTCGACGGCCGGATCCCGGCGGCCCTGGTGGCCGGTCAGCCCACGGTGTCGGCCCATCTGGCCACGGATGTCTTCGGTCCCCTGCTGGCCCGCGAACCGGCGGATCGCGCGCTGCTGGTGTCGACGCTGGACGCGTGGCTGGAGTGCGGGGGGTCGGCCGGGCGGGCGGCGGTACGGCTGTGCTGCCACCGGAACACCGTGCTGAACCGGTTGCGGCGGCTGGAGGAACTGACGTCCCGCTCGCTGTCGCGCCCGCGGGAGCTGGTGGAGGTGGTGCTGGCGCTGGACGCGGTGCGGGTACTGCCGGGGGGCGGGGCGGTGTGAGGCGTCGCCACACCGGGGCTCCGCCCCGCACCCCGCGCGCCCTCAAAACGCCGGCGGGGCCGGATTCCCCGCCCCGGCGAGGCTGAGGATGAGCCCCTCCGGCGGGAGACCAAGCCCCTCCGGCGATTGAGGAGCGGGGTGCGGGGGCGGAAGCCCCCGGGCCCGCAGCCGCACCCGCCCCCGTCAGGTCAGCGCAGGAAGTCCCGGGCGATGGACTCCGCCGCCTGTTCCAGCAGCGGCCCCGCCTGGGCCATGCACACCGCCGGATCCGGCTCCAGCGCGGTGAGCGCGTACGCGCGGCGGATTCCGGCCCGCCCGAGCACCTCCGGCGCCAGCGCGAGGCTGCCGCAGAGCGCCACGACCTCGATGCCCGCCGCGCGGGCAGCCGCGGCGACCCCGGCCGGGGCCTTGCCGTGCAGGGTCTGCTCGTCGAGCGAGCCCTCACCGGTGATCACCAGCGTGGCCCGGGCCAGCGCCGGCGCGAAGCCGAGCACGTCGAGCATCACGTCGATCCCGGGCCGGAACCGTGCGCCGAGGGCGACCAGCGCCCCGTAGCCGATCCCGCCCGCAGCCCCGGCCCCGGGCAGTTCCGCATGGCCGGGCCCCAGCACGGACGCGTAGTGGGCGAGCGCCGCGTCGAGAACCGCGATGTCCTCCTCGGTCGCGCCCTTCTGCCGCCCGTACACCTCCGGCGCGCCCTTCGGCCCGGTCAGCGGGTTGTCCACATCGCTCGCGAGGATCAGATCGATCCCGGCGAGCCGCGGGTCGAGCCCGGAGAGATCAGCCGAGGCGAGATCGGCGAGCCCGCCGCCGCCCGGGCCCACGGGCTTGCCGTCCGCGTCCAGGAACCGTGCGCCGAGCGCGGACAGCATGCCCGCCCCGCCGTCCGTGGTCGCACTGCCGCCGACCCCGAACACAATGGTCCGAGCGCCCGCTTCGAGCGCGGCGAGCAACAGTTCGCCGGAGCCGTAGGTGGTCGCGGTGAGCGGCGCGAACACGCCCTCGGGCAGGTGCTGGAGGCCGGAGGCCTCGGCCATCTCCACCACGGCCGTGGTGTCGCGCAGGGCGTACGCCGCGGCCACCGGTTCCCCCAGCGGCCCGGTCACGCGCGCCGCACGACGCTCGAACCCGGCGGCCACCGCGGCCGCCACCGTGCCGTCTCCGCCGTCCGCCACGGGCAGGGTGTCGACCTGCACCTCGGGGGCGATGCGCCGCAGCCCGGCCGTCACCCGCTCCGCGACCTGTACGGCCGTGAGCGAGCCCTTGAACTTGTCCGCCGCGACGAGCACGCGTGCGGTCTTCATCACTGCTCCGTCCGTCACCTTGATTCCCTTTGCTTTCGAACAGGCAGTCGCGCCGCCCCGACCCTATCCGGACCACCCCCTCCCTGCCCATGGGTGTCCGTGCCCTGGACCTGCGCCCGCGCCCTACTACGCTGCTCGTGTGACCACCCAGGAGTACGACGCATACATCGCCGGTCTTCCGAAGGTGCTGGCGGGCGCGGCCTGCATCTTCCGCGACGCGCAGGGCCGGGTACTGCTCGTCGAACCGAACTACCGGGACGACTGGGCGCTGCCCGGCGGCACGATCGAGTCGGCCGACGGCGAGACGCCCCGGCAGGGGGCCAGGCGCGAGTCGGCCGAGGAGATCGGGCTCGATCTGGCGCCGGGCCGGCTGCTCGCGGTCGACTGGGCCCGCGGCACCACCCGGCCGCCGATCGTCGCGTATGTGTACGACGGCGGCGTCCTGGACGAGCAGCAGCTGAAGGCGGTGCGCGTCCAGGAGGAGGAGCTGCTGTCCTGGAAGCTGGTCGACCGGACGGAGCTCGGCCGCTATCTGGCCGAAAGGCTTGAGCGGCGGGTGCGCGCGGCGCTGGACGTCCTGGATTCGGGCGCGGGCACGGCGGAACTGGAGGACGGCATCCCGGTCAGCTGACGGGACGAGCCCCGAGCCCCGTTCCGGCCCCGGCTTTTCGCACCGCCCGCCCGCCCGGCTCCGGGCAGGCTCCGGAGCGGGACGGGAATGATCACCGTGGGACTGTACCGGGGGCCGCAGCGCACTCGAACACGCGCGCTCCCGGCCGCCGCGTGCGGTAATGTTGACGGCTGCGAAGGGGAGTAGCCCTGCAAACCGGTCGTCGACACACTGGAGCCCCCGGGTTCCCGGTGGCCGGGTCCGTGGATGGTCACGGGCGGGCGAGACCTTCGGTCAGGTATGACACGCCCACATCCTGTGGGCGCAGCCGTCATGCC
>NZ_JBHVWF010000235.1:0-8164 GCF_042882365.1 Streptomyces sp. NPDC058221
GTGTAGTCGTGCCGGGCGGCCGCGTCGACGACCTCGCCGGCCAGCTCCGCGAAGTAGGGGTTGCCGAACTCGGGAACGGCGAGGGCGATGATGCCCGTACGGCCCTTGCGCAGATGCCGCGCGGTGAGGTTCGGCCGGTAGCCGAGCTCGTCGATGGCCTGCTGCACCTTGGCGCGCATCTTCGGTGTGACGTGCTGGTAGTTGTTCACCACGTTCGACACGGTCTTGATGGATACGCCCGCCCGTTGGGCAACGTCCTTGAGGCTGACGCCCACGGCACTCCCTGAATCGACTTGACGCGCGGTAAAGCGCAGTGGCCCGGTTCGGCTCGACCTGTGCCGGGGCCAGGGCCCCGGCACTGGTTCAGGTGGTTCTGCGGCTGCGCGCCAGGTAGCGCTGTGCCACGACGACAACGATAAGGAACCCTCCGCTGACCACCGACTGGTACGAGGAGTTCAGCGAACCGATCTGGTTGATCAGATTCTGGATGACGGCGAGCAGCAGTACGCCCCAGAGCGTCCCGCTGATCGATCCGGCGCCGCCGATCAGGAGCGTGCCGCCGATGACGACGGCGGAGATCGCGTCGAGCTCCATGCCCACGCCCACGATGGTGACCCCGGACGACAGCCTGGCCGCGTTGAGCGCGCCCGCGAGTCCGGCCAGCAGTCCGCTGAGCGTGTAGACGAGTATTTTGGTGCGGGCCACGGGCAGGCCCATCAAGGTGGCCGCGTCGCTGCTGCCGCCGACGGCGAAGAGCGTCTGGCCGAACGAGGTGCGCTGCAGCAGCAGTCCGCCGATACCGAACAGCACCAGGGCGATCAGGATCGGGTAGCCGAAGCCCCAGACGCTGCCCTGCCCGAGCTCGGCGAAGGCCGATCCCTTGGGGATCAGGTAGGTGGTCGCGCCCTCGTCGGTGATGGCGAGGAGGATGCCACGGGCCCCCAGCAGGGTGGCGAGTGTGACGATGAACGGGGCCATTCCGGCGCGGGCGACCAGGAAACCGTTGAGCAGCCCGATGGCGCCGCACACCACGAGGGGCGCGAACAGCGCGGCCAGGAAGCCCCATTGCGAGGCCCAGGCGGCGAGCACACCGCCCAGCGCGAAGACGGAACCGACGGACAGGTCGATGCCGCCGGTGATGATGACCATCGTCATGCCGAGGGCCACCACGGCGAGGAACGACGCCTGCACGGTCACACCGCGGGCGTTGTCCAGCGTGTGGAACGACGGGTAGATGAAGGACGCGACGATCACGACCGTGACCAGGACCGCGAGCACGCCCTGGCGCTGGAGGAGTTCGGCGAGCCGCTGTCCGACCGGGGGTGTCGCGCCGGGCACGGGGCTGGGCGCACCGCCGCCGGACGCAGCGGAGGTCTTGCGCGGTGCCGGGGCCTGGGCCACCGGGGATGGTGAGGTTTCGTTCATCGGGACCGACGCTCCCGGGCGACGTAGACGGCGGCGATGATGATGGCCGCCTGGGCGATCTGTGCGGTGGAGTCGGGCAGGTCGTGCTTGACGAGAGTGGCGCGCAGCAGCTGCATCAGCAGGGCGCCCGCGACCGTGCCGAGCACCCTGATGGAACCGCCGTTGAGTGGGGTGCCGCCGACCACGACCGCCGTGATGGCGGAGAGTTCCATGAGGTTGCCGAGCGAGGAGGGGTCGCTGGCGGTGAGCCGGGCCGTGGCGAGGATGCCGGCCAGGGCGGCCAGCACCCCGCAGAGCATGTACACACCGATCAGTACCCGGCGTACGGGCAGTCCGGCGAGGGAGGCCGCTGACCGGTTGCCGCCGATGGCGACGATCTGCCGGCCGAAGGTGGTGCGGGCGACGAGGAAGGCGACGGCTATCGCGAGGACGGCCGCGATGAGTACGACGGTCGGGATGCCGAGGAAGGAGCCGGTGCCGAGCGACAGCAGGTCGGGGTTGACGATCTGCTTGAGCTGACCGTCCGCCACGACCAGGGCCAGGCCGCGGCCGCCGACGAACAGCGCGAGGGTGGCGACGATCGGCTGGAGCCCGACGAGGGAGACCAGCGTCCCGTTGACCGCCCCGACGAGCGCACCGGCCAGCAGCGCCATGACGAGTGCGGGCACCAGCCCGTACCCGAGGTAGAGCGGCAGGAGCGCGGCGGCCAGCGCCATGGTCGAGCCGACGGAGAGGTCGATGCCCTCGGTGCCGATCACCAGGGCCATGCCCAGGGCGACGATCACGATGGGGGCGACCTGGACGAGCTGGGTGCGGAGGTTGTCCGCGGTCATGAAGTGCTCGGTGAACAGGGCGTTGAAGACGAGCACCACCGCGACGGCGAGGTACACGCCGTACTCCTGGTACCAGGCGGGGTCGCGCAGCCGCGCCAGCGGGGAGGCGGCGGGTGTGGAGAGCGTGGCCTGGGTCATCGGGGGTCCTCCTGAGCGGCCGGGGCCTTCCCTGCGGGCGCCGGTGAGTGATCGGCGAGCACTTCGAGCAGATGGCTCTCGGCCACCTCGTCGCCCGCCAGTTCGCCTGCGACCGCGCCGCCGCGCAGGACGACGATGCGGTCGGCGCCCTCGATGAGTTCCTCGATGTCGGAGGAGATGAGCAGGACGGCCAGGCCCTCGCGGGCGAGGTCGTCGATCAGGCTCTGTACCTCGGCCTTGGCGCCGACGTCGATGCCTCGGGTGGGCTCGTCGAGCAGCAGGACCTTGGGCTCCAGGCAGAGCCAGCGGGCCAGCAGAACCTTCTGCTGGTTGCCGCCGGAGAGCTCGCCGACCTTCTGCTCGGGGCTCGCCGCCTTGATCCGCAGCCGTTTCATGAAGATGTCGACGATGCGGTCCTGCTTGGCGCGGGAGACGACACCGGCGCGGGAGAGGCGGGGCATCGCGGCCAGCACGATGTTCTCGCGGACCGAGAGGCCGGGAACGATGCCTTCCGCCTTGCGGTCCTCGGGCAGCAGGCTGATGCCGGCCCGGATGGCGCCGGCCGAGGTGAGCCGGCGCAGAGTGCGTCCGCCGACTCCGATCTCCCCGGAGTCCAGCTTCAGCGCACCGGCCAGGGCCTTCGCGGTCTCGCTGCGGCCGGAGCCGAGCAGACCGCCGAGGCCGAGCACCTCACCGGCGTACAACGACACCGATATGTCGTGGAGTTGGTGGTCCCGGGAGAGGCCGGTCGCGGTGAGCACCGGGGTGCGCGAGGCGTCGTGGCCCTCGGATCCGAAGCTGGTGAGGCCGGAGCGGCGGACCTCGGCCATGTCGCGGCCGAGCATCATCGAGACGAGCTGCATGCGGTCGAGGTCGGCGAGGTCGCCGGTGTGGATGTGCCGGCCGTCGCGGAGCACGGTGACCCGGTCGCAGATCCGGTAGAGCTCGTCCATGCGGTGGCTGACGTAGAGCACCGCGATTCCGCGTCCGCGCAGGTCCTCGATGACCCGGAAGAGCGTCTCGACCTCACGCGGTTCCAGCGAGGAGGTGGGCTCGTCCATGATGACGACCTGGGCGTTGACCGAGACGGCCCGGGCCAGGGCGACCATCTGCTGGGTGCCGATGCCCAGGGTGTGCAGCGGCCGCTTCGGGTCGACGCGGACGCCGAAGCCGTCGAGCAGTTCGGTGGTCTCGCGGTTCATGCGGGAGAAGTCGATCAGGCCGAAACGGTTCTTCGGCTCACGCCCGAGGAAGATGTTGCGCGCCACGCTCATCAGCGGGACGAGGTTCACCTCCTGGTAGATCGTGGAGATTCCGGCCTGCTGCGCCTCGAACGGCCGGGCGAAGGCGATCTGCTGCCCGGTCAGCCGCAGCTCGCCCTCGTCGGGCTGGTACACCCCGGTCAGCACCTTGATCAGGGTGGACTTGCCGGCCCCGTTCTCCCCCACCAGTGCGTGGGTCTCTCCGGCGCGCAGCGAGAAGGAGACGTCGTCGAGGGCTACGACGCCCGGGAAGCGCTTGCTCACCGCGCTGGCTTCGAGGACGGCCGCGGCCGGGGCGGCGGCGTCCGGCGCGCCGGCGGCCTCCTTCACGAGGGCGCCGGGCGAGGCTGCCTCCTTCGCGTCGGCGGCCGGCTCCGGCGGCTGCGGTACTGCTTCGGGTGGTGCCATGGCTGGTCTTGGCCTTCCGCTCTTCCAAGGGTGTGGGCCCGGTGGCCGCCGTGACGGGTGGGAGCGTCACGGCGGCGGTGCGCCGCCGGGGGCCGGTGCGGACCGGGCGGGCCGCGTACGGGGAGGTACGCGGGCCGGTCCCGGTCCGGCGGTGCCCTGCGGTTACTACGGGCAGGTGGGGCCGGTGACGGTCAGAACGCGCCGCCGAGCGAGGCCTTGGCGTTGGACTCGTCGTAGGCACGGTCGGAGATGATGACGTTCTCCGGGATCTCCACGCCGCCGTAGAACTTCTGGGCGGTCGCGAAGGCCAGCGGGCCGAAGCGCGGGTTCGACTCGATGACGGCGTTGTACTCGCCGTTGACCAGGGCCTGGACGGCGTTACGGGTGCCGTCGACGGAGACGATCTTGACGTCCTTGCCGGGCTTCTTGCCGGCGGCCTTCAGCGCGGTGAGCGCGCCCAGTCCCATCTCGTCGTTCTCCGCGTAGACGGCGGTGATGTCGGGCTTGGACTGGATGAGCTGCTCCATGACCTGCTGGCCCTTGTCGCGGGCGAACTCACCGGTCTGCTGGGCGACGATCTTCAGGCCGGGCGCCTTGGCCTTGAGCTCGTCGACGAAGCCCTTGGTGCGGTCGGTCGTCGTGTTGTTGCCCGACGTGCCGAGCAGGATGGCGACCTTGCCCTTGCCGCCGGTCGTCTTGATCATCGCGTCGGCCGCGCGCTTGCCCTGCTCGACGAAGTCGGAGCCGAGGAAGGACACATAGTCCTTGCACGCGGTGGAGTTGAGCTTGCGGTCGATGGTGAGGACCGGGACCTTCTTGGCGGCTGCGGCCTTCAGCGCCGGCTCCAGGCCGTCGGAGTTCAGCGGGGCCACGATGAGGAACTGGGCGCCCTGCGACAGCATGTCCTGGATGTCGCTGATCTGCTTGGACAGCTGCGACTGGGCGTTGGTGGTCAGCAGCTTCTTGACGCCGACCTTCTTGGCCTCGTCCTTGATGGACTTGGTCTCGGCGATCCGGAACGGGTTGGCCTCCTTCTCCGACTGGGAGAAGCCGACCACCGCGTTCTTCAGGTCCAGCTTCGGCGACCCGTAGCTCTGCAGCGAGCAGCCGGAACCGGAGGAGGACTCGGGGGACTTGGCCGCCTGGGCGCCCTGGCTGCTGTCAGCGCTCGCATCGTCCGAGCCCTCCGACTTGGAGCAGCCGGAGGCGGCCAGCGTGGCGGTGGCGGCGAGGAGGCAGGCCACGGCGAGGGTACGGGTTCGGCGCTGGATCATCATGCGCGGGAGCTCCTTGGCGGGATGACGGCACACTCACGGGCGTGCGGTCGGGCATGGCTGGACGATGCATCGGCCGCTCGGCGGCTGATGTCACTGCATTCCTCACGACCCCCGCCAGTGCGTCACGGGGCGGTCCCCAACTGCACGAACTGCGGTCGTGAGAGCCTGCGCGGCCTCTCGGCGGCTCGGTTTACAACGTTATATAGGCGGCGTGGCACGGGCGGCAAGAGCGTTGTCGATGCGTTTCCAAAATGTGTCGGAGTTGCCGGGGCCGAACTACGGTCCCCGCCCCACCGGTTACTGCCGCACCCCTGGACAGCCGCTTGACAGCGTGCTGTCATACCGCCGGTAGCTCAGTTTTCCAACGTTGCAAGAACGTCGCCGCGCAGCCCCTCGGGCCGCGACGGCGCTCCTTGCCGTGCGCACGCTCCGGCACCGACCGGACCGGTGCGCCATGGCAGCCCGCACGAGTCATGCCGTCCCCGAGCCGGAGACCCGGCCGGCAGAGAGCAGGAGCCCCCATGCCCCTGAACCGCAGACAACTCATGGCAGGCGCGCTGGTCACGGCTGCCGCCGCGACGGCGGCGAGCGGCCGCTGGGCCACCACCGCGACCGCCGACGCACACCGGATACCGGCCGCCCGCGGCGGTCACTACTCCCCCAACGCGGCTCCCCTGCACCCGACGGCGTTCCTGAAGCTCCCACCGGGCCGGGTGACCGCACGCGGCTGGCTGGCCGGACAGCTCAAGCTCCAGCTGGACGGCCTCTGCGGCCGCTACGAGGAGCTCTCGCACTTCCTGGACTTCGGCGCCACCGGCTGGGTCCGCCCCGACCTGGACGGCTGGGAGGAGGTCCCGTACTGGCTGCGCGGCTACACCGACCTCGCGATCGTCACCGGTGACGCCGAGGCGCTGACCGCCGTGCGCCGCTGGTTCGACGCCATTCTCGCCACCCAGCAGTCCGACGGCTTCTTCGGCCCGAAGTCGCTGCGCACGTCGTTGAACGGCGGACCGGACTTCTGGCCCTTCCTGCCGCTGGTCCAGGCGCTGCGCTCCTGGCAGGAGTACACCGGTGACACCCGGATCATCCCGTTCCTCAGCAGGTTCTTCCGCTACATGAACGCCCAGGGGCCGGGCGCCTTCAACACCAGCTGGATCGCACTGCGCTGGGGCGACGGCCTGGACAGCGTCTTCTGGCTCTACAACCGCACCGGCGACACCTTCCTGCTGGATCTCACCGACAAGATCCACGCGAACGGGGCCGACTGGGGCGACAACCTGGTCAACCCGCACAACGTGAACATCGCGCAGGGCTTCCGCGAGCCCGCCCAGTACGCGCTGCGCAGCGGTGCGGCCCAGGACACCCGCAACACCTACGGGACGTACGGCAAGGCGATGGACCAGTACGGCCGGTTCCCCGGCGGCGGCTTCGCCGGGGACGAGAACGCCCGCCCCGGGCACGGCGATCCCCGGCAGGGGTTCGAGACCTGCGGGATCGTCGAGTTCATGGCCAGTCACCAGCTGCTCACCCGGATCACCGGCGATCCGCTGTGGGCCGACCGCTGCGAGGAGCTGGCCTTCAACTCGCTGCCGGCCTCGCTCGACCCCGCCGGCCGGGCCATCCACTACATCACCAGTGCCAACAGCGTCGATCTGGACAACGTGCCCAAGAAGGACCGGCAGTTCCAGAACAGCTTCGCCATGCAGGCCTTCCTGCCCGGCGTCGACCAGTACCGCTGCTGCCCGCACAACTACGGCATGGGATGGCCGTACTTCACCGAGGAGCTGTGGCTCGCCACCCCCGACGGCGGGCTCGCGGCCGCGATGTACGCGGCCTGCGAGGTCACCGCGAAGGTCGCGGACGGCACCGAGGTCACCTTCACCGAGGAGACCGGCTACCCCTTCACGGACACGGTCACTCTGACCCTGAAGGCGCCCGGGCAGTTGGCCTTCCCGCTCGTGCTGCGGGTGCCCGCCTGGTGCGAGGCCCCGGAGATCGAGGTGAACGGGGACCGGGTGGACGCACCGGCCGGCCCCGCCTTCACCCGGGTCGACCGCACCTGGTCCGACGGCGACCGGGTCACCCTGCGCTTCCCGCAGACGACCACGGTCCGCACCTGGCAGGACAACCACGGCTCCGTCAGCGTGGACCGCGGCCCGCTCACGTACTCCTTGCGGATCGGCGAGGAGTACGAACGCACCGGCGGCACCGACCAGTTCCCGGAGTACGCGGTGCACGCCACGGGCCCGTGGAACTACGGCCTCGTCCTGGACGGGAAGAAGCCGGCCGCCTCCCTGCGCCACCGCACCGTCCGCCGCACGAAGGACGACAACCCCTTCACGCTGGAGGGCACGCCGCTCACCATGACCGCGCGGGCCCGCCGGATCCCGGAGTGGACGGCGGACGGCGAGCATGTCGTCACTCCTCTCCAGGACAGCCCGGCGCACAGCACGGAGCCGGTGGAGGAGGTCACGCTCGTCCCCATGGGGGCGGCACGGCTGCGGATCACCTCGTTCCCGACGGCCGGTCCGGACGGTTCGCCCTGGCTGACCGACGGCTGGTACCGCATCCGCAACCGGCACTCGGGCAAGGTCCTCGGCGTCGACAACATGTCCACGGCCAACAGCGCCCACGTCGTCCAGTTCGACGACAACGGCACCGACGACCACCTCTGGCAGCTCGTCCCCGAGGGAGACGGCCGGTACCGCATCCGCAACCGCAACTCCGGCAAGGTCCTCGGCGTCGACAACATGTCCACCGCCGACAGCGCCCACGTCGTCCAGTTCGACGACAACGGCACCGACGACCACCTCTGGCAGCT
>NZ_JBHVWF010000236.1:0-8123 GCF_042882365.1 Streptomyces sp. NPDC058221
CCACCGCCGGGTCAGCCTCGCGCCATCGCGATGACGCCCGACAGCCGTTCCCCCGCCTCGTAGATCATGTAGGGGACGCCGCCGTCGGTGCCGAACGAGGGCGCGGCAGCGCGGCCGTTCTCCGGCGCCGAGGCCGTGGACGTGTAGAACACGCCGAGGTGGTCGCGGCGGCTGAAGTCGTTGCCCACCTCGGTGATGAGCAGGTTCCCGCCGTTTTCCTTGTTGGAGTTGTAGACGACGTACGTGCTGCCGTTGCGGTACAGCAGGTGCGGACCGCCGATGTTGACCGCACCCACCTCGTCGTGACGCACGAGCGGAGTCTGGGAGAAGGTCCAGGTGCGGCCGTCGGCGGACCAGCCCCAGCCGATGTCCCGGTGGTCGGTGGTGTTGTTGATCATGAAGACCATCACGTACCGGGCCCCGTGCGAGGGCAGATCGTGCCGGAAGACACGGGCGTACGACGTCTCGGTGGTGCCGGCGGGCATCATCGCGGTGCTCAGGACCCCCTTGTCGTAGGTGAAGTTGATGCCGTCCTTGGAGCGGGCCAGGCGGGTGGTGGTGTTCTCGCCGTGGAAGTAGAGCCACAGCTCCTTGGCGTCCTCGTTCCACATCACGTGCGGGGACGAGACATGGCTGACCTTGTAGTGCGGTGACCAGTCGTTGCGGACGATCGGGTTGTGCGGATACTCCGTGAACGGGCCTTCGAGGGAGTCGCCGTACGCGAGGCAGATGCCGCCGGGGGCGTCATGGGGCGCGTAGTAGAGGTAGTACCGGCCCAGCGGTGACGCGATGCGTCCGGCGACGCCCCGGATGCACGGGAAGATGATCTCCCCCGTCGGGTTGTAGGCCAGCTCGGACGGGGTGAGCAGGGTACGAACGTGCTTGTACGCGGGGAATCCGCCGGGTACGGCGGCCGCGGCGGGGGCCGTGCCCAGGCCCCCGGCCGCTCCGACGGTGAGGGCGGCAGCGCTGCCGCGGAGGAAGAGACGGCGGTCGAGAGGAGACATCGATGGCTCCAGATGGGGTCGGAGGTGCGAGCGGGGAATCCGGTGCGGGACGAGCTCAGAGGTAGTTGGCCGCCGTGACGCACAGCCCGCCGAGGGCGACGGCCCAGACGTACGGCAGGGTGCGGATCATGACCTGCTGCGGGGAGACCCCCGCGTACTGGGCGCTCCACACGGTCTGGGTGCTGGTCGGATCGGCGACGCCGAAGACCTGGTTGTACGAGGTGGCCAGGCCGAGGACGGCGACGGCCGGGTAGATGTGCGCGGCGATCAGGACGCCCGCGATGCCGGCGCCCAGGCCGTAGACGTTGAGCGGGCCCCGGTACAGGCACAGCGGGACGAGCAGCGTGAAGACGGCGACGAAGAGGACGGGGTTGTCCGGACTGACCGCCTTGACCAGCGGTTCGAGGGCGGAGACCGCACCGGGCAGCTTCACCGCCGCGAGCAGCATGCCGATCGCGACGAAGAGCACGATCGGTGGGGCCGCCACCTCGAAGCTGCCGTAGAGGGTCCGCAGGAGACGCTTGCCGTACTCCCCGGGGCGGGTGGTGGTGAGCAGGGCGTAGAGGACGCCGGCCAGCAGCGAGGGAATGATGGCGAGTTCGAAGCCGAGCGCCAGCACGAGCGGCACCACCGGAGTGAGCAGCGCGTACCAGGGTGCATCGCCCCTGCGGCTGCGCTGCGAAGGCCGGGCGGGCGCCGACTTCAGCGCCCATGCGTGCTCGACCCCTTTGCGGCGGGACTCGATGAGGACGAAGAGGACGGCGGCTGCCAGCGCGAACGGGAACAGCTTCAGCATGAAGCCGCGCACGACGGGGACCGGGAGTTCGAGCGCGGTGGAGAAGAACTGCCAGATCGGCAGTTCGAACGGCATTCCGGCCGCGATGCCCATCAGGATCGTGCCCGCGGCGGTCACCTTCGGAATGCCGACCGCGATCATCGCGGGGATGCCGATGATGCCGGCCAGCATGGCGGCGGGCGCCGAACCGGTGACCGTGCCGACGAGGGTGGACACGGCGAGGACGCCGAGCGCCACCACGACCGGGCGGTCGCCGCCGAACTCCACGATCTTGCGGACGAGGGTGCCGGCGATGCCGGTCTCGTCGAGGAGCCTGCCGAGCCAGGAGCCGAGGATGATGGCGATCATCGTGGCGGCCAGCAGCGGCGCGCCGTTCTGGACGACTCCGTCCATGACGCTGTTCTCGCCGGTCAGCGGGGCGCGGGCGGCGAACGCGATGGCCACGGCGAGCAGGACCAGGGCGAAGGCGGTGGGAATCTTGCGGGTCAGCATCGCGACGACGCCGACGGCCATGATGAGCAGGATGACGACACCCATGGCGTCAGTTCTCTTTTCCGGAAGTCGCGGCCACGAGGGCGGCGGTCAGAAGCAGGGGGCTGCGGCCGAGCCCGCAGACGGTTCGGGCGTAGGCGTGCGCCGCGATCTCCTCGGCGCCCGCCACATGGCCGTACACACGGTGGCGGCCCAGGCGCAGCACGACGTGGTCCAGGGCGTGCTTCAACTCGCGTTTGGCCGGGCCGTGATGGAGCTGTTCGTGGACGGCCTCATGGGCGATGGCGGCGGCGCGGACCGAGCCCGGCGGGTACCAGTGCCGCCAGCCGTGCGCGTCGATCGTCTCCTCGGCCAGGGCGATGGTGTCGGTGAACAGCTCCACCGTGGGCCGGGGCCGGGAGCTGTAGCGCGCGAGCAGACCCAGCGCGAGTCCACCGGAGCTCTCCACCACCCGGGCCCGGCACTCCACCGGGGCCAGCCCCGCGCCGAACCGCGTGGCCACAAAAGCCCATTGGCGCAGCAGCACCGGATCACGTGTCTCGTGCGTCGGGGTCCCGGCCAGCAGCCGCATTCCGTACGTGAGGTCGTCGACGGCCGCGAGCCGCTCCGCCGGGGAGACGCCCATCGGGAGCGCGGCGGTCACGACCGTGCCTCCAGGACCGCCACCACGGGTTCGTCCGCCGCCCGCGGGCGCAGTTCGCCCGCGGCGAGGGCGAGCAGCGGCTGCGGATCGAGAATGCCGGAGAGGTCGACGATCCGGGCGCCGAGCAGGAGCCGCAGGGCCGGCGCGCGGACGCCGCCGTCACCGTACGACGTGGCCTCGGCCACCAGCCGGGCGAGCAGCTCCGGTGCGGCGGCCACGGTGGTCGTCTCGACCCGGGCGTCGGGGGCGTGCAGACGGACCACCCCGTCGGTGTCCACGACCCGGACCGGCCGCCGGACGGCCCGGAACCGGCGGCGGACCTCGGTGCCGTACACGGTGTGGGCGGGCGTGCCCGCCAGAACGTGCACGGCGGACGGATCGGCCTTGAGGCTCGCGGCGGCAGCGCGCAGACGTTCGGCGTCGTCGGCGCGGTGCGCGCGGTCCTGGGTGCGCAGTTCGGTGGCGCCGGTGGCGACGGCCCGGACGGTGGACGTCTGCGGGTCGACGGTGACCTCGACCTCGACGCCTTCCGGGGAGGCGCCCTGGGCGATGACCGCCTGCTCCGCCTCGGCGCGGACGGCGAGGATCTGTTCCTGTCCGGCCCCCGGGATGATCCGCTCGATCTGTTCGCGGACCAGGGCCAGGGCCACCCCGATGGGGCTGATGACCTCGGCATGGGCTGCGGTGCGTCCCGTCAGCCCGGTCAGGGCCGCGAGGTGCGGGGTGACGGCCGCCGCGCCGCCCCCGCCGCCGACCAGGACGACAGCGTCCTCGTCGAGCCGGTAGTCGCTGATCATGGCATCGACCGTCCTGCGCACCTGCGCGCAGCCGGCGTCGAGTATGAGGGTGGCGGCGGCCGCCACGTCGATGCCGAGGTGACGGGCGAGCGGTGCCAGGGCGGCCCGGGCCACCTCCTGGTCGCAGCGGGCGAAGTCCTCCTCCCCGACCCGGCCCAGCGCGTTGGCGGCGCAGGTCATGGTGAGGGCGAACCGGCCGCCGGCCGCGTCGAGAACCACATGGTCCTCCGGGTCCCCCTCCATCGGGCGGACCATGGCGACCTCGGCGTCGCGCAGATCGTCCAGGGTGGCGAAACAGGCGTACGGCAGCCCCGCGATATGGGCGCTTCGCGGGCCGACGCCGGTCACCCGGCCGTCCGAGACACGGACCATGGAGCCGCCCCCGACACCGACCGTGCGGACGTCGAGCGCCGAGAGGTAGGAGGCCTTGCCGAGGATGGTCGCGTGCCGGACCGCGACCTTGCCGCGCCGGACGACGCTTATGTCGGTGGATGTTCCACCGGTCTCCAGGAAGACGCCCTCGCTGATGCGTTCCTGCATCAGTGCGCCCGCCACACCCGCCGCGGGCCCGGACAGGACGGTCAGCAGCGGTCTGCGGCGCATCTCGTCCAGTGACATCACACCGCCGTCGCAGCGCATCACCATGAGGGGCGCGGTGACACCGGCCTTGGTGATGGAGGCGTCCACGAGATCCGCGGTCGCCAGCATCCGGGGCAGGATCGCCGCGTTGACCACGGCGGTTCGGGTGCGCTTCTGGAGACCGTAGAGCGACGTGATCTCGTGGGCGGCCGCCATCGGCAGCCCACGCGGGCGGGCGGCGTCGAGCACGGCGAGCTCGCCCTCGGGCAGGTCCACCCCGAAGGGCTCACTGGCGACCAGCACCTGGGCGCCGTGCTCGACGACGTGATCGAGGGCCTGCGCCACCGCGGCCGAGTCGCCGGGGTCGGCGACATGCGCGTACACCAGGGGAAGCCGTTTGCCGGGGGCGAGTTCGAGTCTGGACAGTGCGGCGAGCCGGCGGGTGAAGACCGCCCCCGGGTTGCCGCCGATGCCGAGCAGGCCGACGGTGGCGACATCGCCCTCCAGCAGGGCGTTGGTAGCCTGTGTCGTGCCGTGGGCGAGGAAGGCCACGTCATCGGGGGCACAGCCGGTCTGTTCGAGCAGCCGGTCGAGTGCCTCGACGATGCCGTGGGCGACTCCGTCCTCGTGGTGATGGCTGGTGGGAACCTTCACTTGCCCCAGGAGTGCCAGGGTCGTGGCGTCTACAGCCACGGCGTCGGTAAAGGTTCCGCCCACGTCGATGCCGACGCGGATACGGTGCGTGGTCATGGTTGGGCACTTCCTTGTGCGTGTGGGCTGTGCTGCGTGGGCGGGTCGGGGGGACAGGTGGAGCTGTCCCCCCGACGTTCCGCGCCCCGGTGCGGCCGGAGGCGGAGACAGGGCGTGCTGGGTACCGGGTCAGTAGCCCCGGACGTCGGGCCAGTGGCGCTGGACTCCTGAGCGGTCGAGCAGCGTGGCGAATTCCGCGAACCTCTTGTCCTCCGCCTGGACGTGGTGCGGTTCGACACCCTCGGCGAGGCAGTGCGCGGCAAGCGCGCCGGCGACCTCGCCGATGTTCCACTCCACCGGATGGAGCCGGTAGCAGCCGTTGGTGATGTGCGTGGTGCCGATGTTCTTCGAGGCCGGCAGCAGATTCCGGACGCGGCGGGGGACGAGCGCACCGAGCGGGATCTCGAACGGCACCGAGCCGATGTCGATGTAGTTGTCACCGCCGGTGGACGGGTGCAGGTCGATGCGGTAGCCGCCGACCCCGACCGAGTCGCGGTACCGGGTGCCGCCGCGAGGACCGACGACATCGATGGACACGTCGTGCTCGGTGATGGTGGTGACGGCCTTGATCCGGCGCGACTCACGCACGTACGCGGACTTGGCCAGGCCGTCGGCGGTACCCATGACATCGGGACGGATCCGCAGACCGGGGAAGCCCGTGCCACCGTCCTCGCGGGGGGCCTCCGTCTGGAGCCAGTACAGCAGCGACAGTGACAACTGCCGTGCCCCGTGCAGCGCCTCGGCCTGGCGCTCGCCCACGTACGGCTTCAGCCAGTAGTCGTTCAGCGGCCAGTTGACGAGCGTGATGTCCGAGTCGAAGACGCCGTCACGGTGCATCTTGCGGGCCAGGATCCGGCGGAATCCCCACAGTTCCTTGTCCCCGGCGTCCGCGCTCTGGTCGGCGGAGACGTCGAGCGGATCGAGCTCCGGGTTCGGGACGAGGGTGCGCGGGACGGACTCCAGCGAGCGCGGGTCGGGGGCCTGGAAACCGAGCAGCGGACCGGGCCAGAAATCCGGCCGGTACGTGCGCCAGAAGTCGTAGTCATCGGGCCGCTCGATGGTGTGGTCCTCGCCCTCGTGATGAGAGAGCGCGAAACAGACGGTGATGCCCTGCTGGTTGTCCGGGTCGGCCGTCTCGGGAGCGTGCGGTTCATCGAACTCCGCTCGCGCCTCTGCGCCCAACGCGTGCTCCACACCCGCCAGTTCGAGCAGTTCACCGGTCTCGGTGGCATCGATGACGTAACGCGCCGCGATCGTGCGGCCGTTGTCGAAGGTGACGGACCGCACGAAGTCGCCCTCGGTCCGGGCCGCGACCGGCCGGATCTCCGTGAGCAGAGTCAGCAGCCCGGCCGAGCGGTAGGGCGCGATCATGCCCTCCAGGACGGTCAGCGCGGCACGCGGCTCGGCGCACAGCTTGCTGACGCGGCCGGCCCCCGGGTTGAGACCGGTGAGGGCCAGGGCCTCGGAGCGCATCGGGTACCACTGGCGGTAGTACGTGCGGATGCCCTCGCGCAGGGCCCGGTACGAGGCGGTGGCGCCGAACTGCTCGACCCACGGGTGCTCGTCCGGCGGCACGGCCTGTGCGGTGAGCTGACCACCGATCCAGTCGGTCTCCTCGGTCAGCACGACCGTACGGCCGGCCCGGCAGGCGGCGAGCGCGGCGGCGACGCCGCCCAGGCCGCCGCCCACGATGAGGATGTCGGCTTCGGGTATCACGAGTCTCCTTGCGAGGTGCGATGGACGGGCCCGGAGGTGGCTCCGGGCCGGAAGGTGCAGGCGACCAGAGGCTCCGGGGCGGGTTCCCCCGCGACGAGAGAGGCCAGCAGCCGTACCGCCGCGGCGCCCAGCTCCGGTCGCGGAATGTCGAATCCGGTCGGTACCGGGTCGGCGGCGAGATCCGCGGGAGGACTGCCGAGCAGGGCGAGGGACACGTCGTCCGGCGCACGGAGTCCGGCCGCGCTCACCGCGGCACACAGCGCACGCCAGGCGCCACCGGTGTCGGTCTCCTCTGCGACGAAGGCGGTGACACCGTTGTCGAGCCAGCCGCGCAGCCGCTGGGCGGTCAGCTGCCCCGCCGGGTCGTCCGAGCGGAACGCGTCGCCGTCGACGCCGGCCTCGGCGAGGCCTTCACGGAAGCCGCGCTCACGGTCGGTCGAGGCGGGCGCCTCGTCGTTCTCACGGATGAGCATGATGCGCTCGTGCCCCGAGGCGGCGAGATGCGCGACGACCTCGCGGCTCGCACTCACATAGTCGGCGCCGACCCAGGACAGCCCCTCCAGTTCGTCCCGTCGACCGAGGTGGACGACGGGAAAGCCCTCGGTGACGAAGCGGCGGAGCTGGTCGGTGGGGATGTGGCGGCCGAGGAAGAGGCAGCCGTCGGCGAGCCGCACACGGCCCAGTGCCTCCGGTGCCTGCGCGCCGGCGCCCCCGCTGCTGGACCCGGTGAAGAGCACCAGGTCATAGCCGCGGGCCGCCGCCTCCTGCTCCACGCCGACCAGGAACGGGTAGTACGAGTGCCGCACGTCCGTCGGGAAGGTCGAGGTGAAACTGAAGACGCCGAGGAGGTTGTTGTGCGCGGCTGCCAGACTGCGAGCGGCAGGGTCCGGGACGTAGCCCAGCTCCTGCGCGGCGTCGAGGACCTTCTGACGGGTCTCGTCCGAGATCACGACACCGTTCTGCTTGTTGGCCAGGACCAGCGAGACCGTGGCCTGCGAGACCCCCGCCAGGCGCGCCACCTCGGCCTGTCGCGGCCGGGACGTCCGACTGCGCGGGGTTGCCGAACGCCCTCGTCCGGACTGCCTGTTCTGGTGCTGCACTCTTTGCCTCCGGTGAACTAATACGCATTACTGATGCGCATTAGTCGAGTACTTTGATGCCGGGCGGCGGTCGGGTCAAGAGTTTCGACAAGGATTCCTGGCGTGAACGTCCGGCGCGGTCGCGGAGCCGGCTACGGAGCCGGCCAGGTCAACGAGGCCGCTGCGGAAGGGCTTGAACCGCGACGGCCCCGCTGCATGCGCAGCGGGGCCGTCATCACCGTCGGGCTTCCCTCTGCTGTGCCC
>NZ_JBHVWF010000237.1:0-8038 GCF_042882365.1 Streptomyces sp. NPDC058221
GCGGACCCGACACCGTCACCCCCCACCTCCGCACCGCCCTCCACCCCGTCATCCCCGACCACGGCACCGGCGCCCACCACGCCCTCACCACCCTCATCACTGCCCTCACCCAAGGCGCCGCCGACCCCGCCGACCCCCTCTGCGCAGCCCACCTCCACACCCCGCCCCTCGCCCTCGCCGCCGCAGCAGACCTCGCCGCCTCAGCCCTCAACCCCTCCATGGACTCCTGGGACCAGGCACCCGCCGCCTCCGCCCTCGAAGCCGACCTCACCACCGCACTCGCCGCCGAGATCTACCCCCACCACACCGCACCCGACGCCCTCATCACCACCGGCGGCACCGAAGCCAACCAACTCGCGCTCCTCCTCGCCCGCGAACGCCAAGGCCCCGTGCAGACCATCACCGGCACCAACGCCCACCACAGCATCACCCGCGCCGCCTGGCTCCTCGGCCTCCCCGAGCCCATCACCGTCCCCGCCCCCACCGGCACCATCGACCTCACCGCCCTCAACGACACCCTCACCCGACTCCAAGGACGCCCCCTCCTCGTCACCGCCACCGCCGGCACCACCGACACCGGCCAGATCGACCCCCTCCCCGACATCGCCGACCTCTGCACCACCCACGGCGCCGAACTCCACATCGACGCCGCCTACGGCGGACCACTCCTCTTCAGCCCCACCCACCACAACAAAGTCAACGGCCTCGACCGCGCCCACAGCGTCACCCTCGACCTCCACAAACTCGGCTGGCAACCCGCGTCCGCAGGCATCCTCGCCGTCCCCGACCACCACCACCTCGACGCACTCCACCACCACGCCCCCTACCTCAACGCGGACGACGACACCCAAGCCGGCCTGCCCGACCTCCTCGGCCGCTCCCTGCGCACCACCCGCCGCCCCGACGCACTCAAAATCGCCGTCACCCTCCAAGCACTCGGCCGCACCGGGCTCGCCGATCTCATCGACCGCACCTGCACCGCCGCCCACCACCTCGCCGACCTCATCACCAAATCTCCCGCCCTCGACCTCTACGACCGCCCCACCATCACCACCGTCCTGTTCCGCCCCACCGACGCCGACGACCACACCGTCGCGACCATCCGCCGCACTCTCCTCACCCGAGGCCACGCCGTACTCGGCCGCACCCACACCCACGGCCGCCTCTGGTTCAAAGCCACCCTCCTCAACCCCCACGCCACCCACGACGACCTGCAAAAACTCCTCGACCTCGTCACCCGCCTCGCCACCGAACCCACCGAACCCACGGAAGGCAGCACCCCCCGATGACGACCCCGCCGACCCCACCCAACCCCGACACCGACCAGCCACACGACCTCGTCGGCATCGGCATCGGCCCCTTCAACCTCTCCCTCGCCGCCCTCGCCCACGGCATCCCCGGCAACCCCCACCCGCTCGCCGCCACCTTCTACGAACAACGCCCCGCCTTCCACTGGCACCCCGGCCTCCTCATCGACGGAGCCAGCCTCCAAGTCCCCTTCCTCGCCGACCTCGTCACCCTCGCCGACCCCACCAGCCCCTGGACCTTCCTCAACTACCTACGCACCCGCGACCGACTCTTCCCCTTCTACTTCGCCGAACGCTTCCACATCCAACGCGCCGAATACGACGCCTACTGCCGCTGGGTCACCCAACAACTCCCCGGCCTCCGCTTCAGCCACCAAGTCGACGCCATCCGCTGGAACGACGAACGCGCCTTCTTCGAAGTCGACTTCACCCAACTCGACAGCCACGGCGAAGCCGAAGCCCTCGGCCGCGCCCACACCCGCCACATCGCCCTCGGCGTCGGCACCGAACCCCACATCCCCGAGCCCCTCAAACCCCTCGCCGAAGCCGGATCCGTCCCCCTCATCCACTCCGCCGACTACCTCCACCACCGCGAACAACTCCTCAATGCCGAACACATCACCGTCATCGGATCAGGACAGTCCGGCGCCGAAATCTTCCTCGACCTCCTCCGCGCCCGCCCCGCCGGCCGCGAAAAGCTCCACTGGCTCGCCCGCACCCCCGCCTTCGCCCCCATGGAGTACTCCAAACTCGGCCTCGAACACTTCACCCCCGACTACACCCGCTACTTCCACACCCTCCCCGAACCCGTACGCGACGAACTCGTCCCCCACCAATGGCAACTCCACAAAGGCATCGACCACGACACCATCACCGCCATCCACGAAGAGCTCTACCGCCGCACCCTCCACGGCGGCTGGCCCGACGCCACCCTCACCCCCGGCGTCACCGTCCGCACCGCGGGCCGCGTCGCCACCAGCCGCGTCGAACTCCACCTCGAACACACCCAACAAGGCACCCGCTCCCGCCTCACCACCGACGCCGTCGTGCTCGCCACCGGCTACCGCGAACGCCCCCTCGACCAGATGCTCGACGGCCTCAGCCACCACCTCCGCCGCGACACATCCGGCCGCCCCCGCATCGACGACCAATTCCGCCTCGACCTCGACCCCACCATCACCGGCAACATCTACGTACAGAACGCCGAACGCCACACCCACGGCGTCGGAGCCCCCGACCTCGGCCTCGCCGCCTGGCGCAGCGCCACCATCCTCAACAACCTCACCGGCACCACCCCCTACCCCCTACCGCAACGCACCGCCTTCACCACCTTCGGCCTCACCCCCCACACCCCAAAAATCCCCGCCCAGAACCCCGCCCTCACCCCCCTCGTCCAAAGCAACTGACCCACCCCGACCGGACACACGAAAGGCGGCCACCCCCCTCCCAAGAGAAACAGGAGGAAACAGAACAGCCGCCTTTCATCCACCACCACTCACCCGCCGCCTAGAACACCGGCGTACCGTCCCGCGTCAGCCGCCAGTCCACCGACGCGAACTGCGAACCATCGACCGAACCCTTCTCCTGAACCCACGCAATGATCGTGTTACGGATCTCCTCCGAATTTGCCCACACCTGCTTCGCCGCCGCCACATGAGGGAAGTTACCCCCACCACTCGCCCGGTAGTTGTTCACCGCCAACACGAACTGCGCCGCCGGATCAATCGCCTTCCCCTCGAACGAAAGACCCACGATCCGCGAACCATTCGGCTTCGCAATGTCGATGTCATACGTCACACCCGACACCGCGTCATAGTTGTAGTCCGGAGTGTCATCCGCGTTCGTCAGCTTCGCCGGATCCACCGGAGCACCCGCCGCCGTCTGCACGTAGTAGCGCGCCGAGAACTCCAGATAGTCCTTGATCTGCGCACCCGTCATCAACCGCGCCTCAAGCGTGTTCTCGAACGTGTACAGACCCGCCGCATCCCTGATCGTCACATCCCCGGCCGGAATCTGCGCCGTACGCGAGAAACACGACGCCTGCGACAACACCGGCAGCTCCGCATACTCGCCACCCGCCAGCGCCGCCGTCACCGTCTCCGCCTGCACGACATTGATCAGGTCGATGATCGGCTCGTCCTTCCACGCCGCCTCGGCCGTCGTCATCGTCGCGGCCGACGTACCGATCACCTGGTTGACGTACGCGATCACCTTCTTGTGCTCATCGGTCAACAGCTTCGTGATCTTCCGGTCCTCGGCAGCCGTGTTGGAGTTCAGCACCTGCGAACCGGCCTTCTCGACCACCCAGCGCCCCTTCTCCCACACCAGATCGAAGTCGAACAACGTCAGCCGCTGTCCCCACTTCAACGGCTCCGACAAGACGACCTTCTTGCCCGTCTCCTTGTTCTCCACGAAGTACTCGGGAATCTCCAGATGCGCATGACCCACCAGAATCGCATCGATCCCCGGCACCTGCTCCGCCACCAGACCCGCCGCATTCTCCACATACGGAATCTGATCCCCGTACGACGACGTCCCACTGTTCCCCGAATGCGCCGAAACGATCACCACATCCGCACCCATCGAACGAAGCCGCGGAACGAATTTCGCCGCCTGCTCCTCCAGACCCGGGAACACCAGCTTCCCGCCGACATTCACCTTGTCCCAGATCGCCACCCCAGGATTCGTCAACCCCAGGATCGCCACCTTCACATCCCGCCCGTGCGGCGTACGCAACTTCTTGATCACATACGGCGCGAACGCCGGCTTCAACGTCTTCGCATCCACCGCATTCGCACCCAGCAGCGGGAAATCACACTGCTCCTCGAACTTCCGCAACACCGGAATGCCATAGTTGAACTCGTGGTTCCCCAGTGCCGCCGCGTCGTAACCGATCGCGTTCATCGCCTGCGCCATCGGATGCACCGGACCACGCTTCGCCGTGATCGGATCGATCCGCGCGTAGTAGTACGACAACTGGGTGCCCTGGATCGTGTCACCCGCATCGATCATCAGCGTGTTGTGACGGCCCTTCTCCCGGCGCACCTCATCCACCAACGTGGAGATCTTCGCCAGACCCACATCGTTGTGATCCGCGTCGTCGAACTCCTTGTCCGTGAAGTAGTCCCAGTTGAAGACGTTCCCGTGCAGATCGGTCGTGCCCATCACGGTGAACGAGTACCGCTTCTGCGGACGCCCATGACCGTGCCCATGCCCATGACCGTGCGCCTCGGCAGGCACCGCGGCACCACCCACGATCGCCACGCCCGCGCCGGCCGCAGCCGATGTGCCCAGGAACGTCCTTCGGTTCAGCGGCATCTCGTCTCCCACATCTCAGTTCTCTCCGAACACGGTTCACCCCGCACACAACGCGCGTAGACCCCACGCACGCGTGAACAACGCGCGTAGATAATCACCCACGCACCGCACCCGGCAACACCCCCAACACGTTTCGTTTCGATGACCAGTCGCTGTCACACCCAACTGCCACAGTGGGACCCATGACCGACACCCCGTACCCCTACGGCACTCCCGACCACCCCCGCCTCGCCGTCCGTGGCGAAGCCCGCCTCGAATTCGACCCCGAAACCGCCCGCGTCGGCATCACCGTCAGCGCCCGCGGAAAAGACCGCCGCACCGCCCTCGACGACCTCACCCGACGCAACACCACCGTCCTCGAACTCGCCCGAACCTACGGACAAGCCGTCGAAAAACTCGAAACCGGCACCTTCTCCATCACGCCCGAACTCACCCAACGCGGCCGCGACGAAAAAATCCACGCCTACCACGGCCGCGTCCACATCACCGCCCTGCTCAACGACTTCACCGCACTCGGCGAATTCACCACCCGCATCGCCGACCTCGACATGACCCGCATCGACGGCCCCTGGTGGGCCCTGCGCCCCGACTCACCCGCCCACGGCGAAGCCCGCCGCCAAGCCGTACGCGAAGCCGTCCAACGCGCCCGCGAATACGCCGACGCCGTCGGCGCCCGCCTCGCCGCCCTCGTCGAACTCGCCGACCTCGGCGCCGAGAACACCGCCCCCGCCCTGCCACCGGCCCCCGGCGGCTACGGCCTCGCCCGCGGATTCGGCGGCGGCGCAGCAGAACCCGCCCCCGCCCTCGACCTCGAACCACAACGACAGACCGTCTACGCCCAAGTGAACGCCCGCTTCACCATGACCCCACCCGTGCTCTGAAAATGCTCATCCGAGCACCCCGCCGCACAATTCAACACTTGTCAAAAACCCTTCACCCAAAGGTTGTTGAGGAGTCATGCGGAGCCAATTCGCTACCCGTAGGTAAGGTTTAGGCTCAAACCATGCGCCGAGCAAAAATCGTCTGCACCCTGGGACCCGCCACCGATACATACGACCAGATCAAAGCCCTGGTCGAAGCAGGAATGGACATCGCCCGCCTCAACCTCAGCCACGGCACCTACGCCGAACACGAAGACCGCTACCACCGAGTACGCAAAGCATCCGACGAAGCCGGACACAGCGTCGGAATCCTCGCCGACCTTCAAGGCCCGAAGATCCGCCTCGGCCGCTTCCGCGAAGGACCCGTACTCCTTGAACGCGGCGATGACTTCACCATCACCGTCGAACCCGCCGAGGGCGACCGCCACACCTGCGGCACCACCTACGAAGGCCTCAACACCGACGTCACCCCCGGCGAACGCATCCTCGTCGATGACGGCCGCGTCACCCTCGAAGTCACCGCCGTCGACGGCCCCCGCGTCCACACCACCGTCATCGAAGGCGGCATGGTCTCCGACCACAAGGGACTCAACCTCCCCGGCGTCGCCGTCTCCGTCCCGGCCCTCTCCGAAAAAGACATCGACGACCTCCGCTGGGCCCTGCGCACCGGCGCCGACATCATCGCCCTCTCCTTCGTGCGCAGCGGACGCGACATCGAAGCCGTCCACCGCATCATGGACGAAGAAGGCCGCCGCCTCCCCGTCATCGCCAAGGTCGAAAAACCCCAGGCCGTCGAGAACATCGACGACATCGTCGCGGCCTTCGACGGCATCATGGTCGCCCGCGGCGACCTCGGCGTCGAAATGCCCCTCGAACAGGTCCCGATCGTTCAGAAGCGCGCCATCAAACTCGCCAAACGCAACGCCAAACCGGTCATCGTCGCCACCCAGATGCTCGACTCGATGATCGACAACTCCCGCCCCACCCGCGCCGAAGCCTCCGACGTCGCCAACGCCGTCATCGACGGCACCGACGCCGTCATGCTCTCCGGCGAGACCAGCGTCGGCAAACACCCCATCGAGACCGTCCGCACGATGTCCCGCATCGTCGAAGCCGCCGAGGAGGACATCCTCGCCAAGGGCCTCCCGCCCCTCACCGACCGCAACAAGCCCCGCACCCAGGGCGGCGCGGTCGCCCGCGCGGCAGCGGAGATGGGCGACTTCCTCGGCGCGAAGTTCCTGGTGGCCTTCACCCAGAGCGGCGACACGGTCAAGCGCCTCTCCCGCTACCGCTCACCCATCCCGCTCCTGGCCTTCACCCCGGACCCGGCCACCCGCTCCCAGCTGAACCTCACGTGGGGAGTGGAGACGTTCCTGGGTCCGCACGTGGAGTCGACGGACGCGATGGTGGCGCAGGTCGACGAGGAGCTGCTGAAGATCGGCCGCTGTCGGAAGGGCGACGTGGTGGTCATCACGGCCGGCTCCCCGCCCGGCGTCGCGGGCTCGACGAACCTGGTGCGGGTGCACCACATCGGCGAGGACGACAGCCCCAAGTAGGGCGGCTCAGCATTTCGGCCCGACGTGTGCATCCATGAGCGCCACGGATGCCCGTCGGGCGACGGAGATCCAGCAGGAGTGAAGATCGTCAAGCGCGCTTGAACCTTGGAATCAAAGGTAAAGTGCCCTGGGTGGGATTCGAACCCACGCTGTCGGTTGTTTGAGAACCGTGTCTCTTCCGCTGGACTACCAGGGCTGACATCAGGATCAAAGGCTGGCCCAGACCCGCTGTGAGTCAAACATACAGGAGCTAGGTAGGCTCAGGTAGCAGCACCTGCCCTGAATCAAGGAGCCCCGTGACCACCCCCGAGTCGCCCCAGCCCGTAGACGCGTCCGACGACGACAAGTCGCACGTCCCGCCGCTGACGACCCGTGTCGTCATCGCCGAGGACGAGGCCCTCATCCGCCTCGACCTCAAAGAGATGCTCGAAGAAGAGGGGTACTCGGTCGTCGGTGAGGCCGGGGACGGGCAGCAGGCGGTCGAGCTGGCCCGGGAGCACAAGCCGGACCTGGTCATCCTCGATGTGAAGATGCCGGTCCTCGACGGGATCTCCGCCGCCGAGAAGATCGCCGAGGAGTCCATCGCGCCGGTCCTGATGCTCACCGCGTTCTCGCAGCGCGACCTCGTGGAGCGGGCCAGGGACGCCGGGGCGATGGCGTATCTGGTGAAGCCGTTCAGCAAGAGCGACGTGGTGCCGGCCATCGAGATGGCGGTGTCCCGGTTCGCGGAGCTGAAGGCGCTGGAGGGCGAGGTCGCGGACCTTTCGCAGCGGCTGGAGACGCGGAAGCTGGTGGACCGCGCGAAGAGCATTCTGCAGACGGACTACGGGCTGTCCGAGCCCGCCGCCTTCCGCTGGATCCAGAAGACGTCGATGGACCGGCGGCTGTCGATGCAGCAGCTTGCCGAGGCGCTGATCGAGGACGCCGAGGAGAAGAAGCGCGCGGCCGAGTAGTCGCGAGGAGTACGCACAAGGCC
>NZ_JBHVWF010000238.1:0-7837 GCF_042882365.1 Streptomyces sp. NPDC058221
GGAGAACGGGACGTACATCTCGACGGCGTCGATCTCCCGGCGCGGGTCACTGATCCCGGCCTGCCGGTAGACGTCGGCCGCGCAGTCCTTGCCGGCCTGCGGAGAGACGAAGTCCTTGCCGGCGAAGAGCGTCGGTTCGCTGCGCATCGCACCGCCGTGCACCCAGG
Organism: Streptomyces sp. NPDC058221; assembly: GCF_042882365.1. Lineage (NCBI taxonomy): Bacteria > Bacillati > Actinomycetota > Actinomycetes > Kitasatosporales > Streptomycetaceae > Streptomyces > Streptomyces sp. NPDC058221. The sequence goes on from NZ_JBHVWF010000238.1 coordinate 168, forward strand.
CGGGCGGGTGCGGCGACCGGTCCGCGCCGCTGCGGTCGGTGAGGATCATCGCGCAGGCCCCGTCGGATGACGGGCATGTCTCGGAGTAGCGGATGGGATCCCAGAGCATCGGAGCCGACTGGACCTTCTCCAGCGTGATGTCCGGGTCGTGGATGTGCGCGTACGGGTTCTTCAGCGCGTTGCGCCGGTCCTTGTAGGCGACGAGGGAGCCGACGGTGTCGGGCGCCCCGGTCCGTCGCATGTAGGCGCGCACATGCGGGGCGAAGAAGCCGCCGGCGCCGGCCAGCAGCGGCTGCTGGAACGGGATGGGCAGCGAAAGACCCCACATCGCGTTGGACTCCGACTGCTTCTCGAAGGCGAGGGTGAGGACGGTGCGGTGGACCCGTGCGGCCACGAGGTTCGCGGCGACGAGGGCGGTCGAGCCGCCGACGGAACCGGCCGTGTGGACCCGCAGCATCGGTTTGCCGACCGCGCCCAGGGCGTCGGCCAGGTAGAGCTCCGGCATCATCACGCCCTCGAAGAAGTCGGGCGCCTTGCCGATGACGACGGCGTCGATGTCCCCCCAGGTCAGCCCCGCGTCCTGGAGGGCTGCCACGGCGGCCTCGCGGACGAGACCGGCGAGGGAGACGTCGCGGCGGGCGGAGACGTGCTTGGTCTGGCCGACGCCGACGACGGCCACGGGCTCCTTAGGCATGAGCACTCTCCCCTTCGAGTACGGCGACCAGGTTCTGCTGGAGGCAGGGCCCGGACGTGGCGTGGGCGAGCGCCCGGTCGGACTCGCCGCGGTGGATGCGGGCGGCTGCCTCGCCGAGGCGGATCAGCCCGGCGGCCATCAGCGGATTGGCGGCCAGCGCGCCGCCGGACGGGTTGACCCGCACGCCGTCGCCGAGGCCGAGTGCCTTGCGCAGCACGACCTCCTGCGAGGTGAACGGGGCGTGCAGCTCGGCGGTGTCGACGGGTCGTTCGAAGACCCCGGCCCGTTCGGCGGCGAGCCGGGTCGACGGTGACTCGGTCAGCTCGCGCACGCCCAGGCCATGGGCCTCGATGCGGTGGTCGATGCCGCGGATCCAGGCGGGCCGTTCGCACAGGGCACGGGCGGTGTCCCCCGCGGCGAGGATCACGGCGGCCGCTCCGTCACCGACGGGCGGGCAGTCGCCGGTGCGCAGGGGCTGCACGAGGTAGTCACCGGCCGGGACGGCGCCGCTGAGCTGGGCGTGCGGGTTGCCGGCTGCGTCCTGGCGGCTGCGGGTGGCGATGCCCGCGAGTGCCGTCTCGTCCGTGTCGCCTGCGTCGATGAGTGCCTGGGCCTGGAGCGCGGCGAGCGCGACGGAGTCGGGCCACAGCGGTGCGGTGTAGTACGGGTCGAGCTGCCGGGTGAGGACGTCGCGCACCTCGCCGGGCGACGACTTCCCGTAGGAGTAGACGAGCGCGGTGTCCGCCTCGCCGGTCTGGATCTTCACCCAGGCCTCGTACAGGGCCCAGGCCCCGTCCATCTCCACATGGGACTCGGAGATCGGCGGGTGCGCGCCCACGCCGTCGAGCGCCATGGTGAAGGAGAAGGCGCGGCCCGCGAGATAGTCGCTGGAGCCGGAGCAGGTGAAGCCGATGTCGCTGGTCCTGAGACCGGTCGCGTCGAGGACCTGGTGCAGGACGGGCATCAGTATCTCGACTTCGGACAGTTCGTCGGTGCGCCGCAGATGGTCGGTCTGCGCGAAGGCGACGATCGCTACGTCCCGCATCTAGACCAGCTCCTTGTACACGTCGTAGTCGGCGTCCGGTTCGCCCGTCGGCCGGTAGTGATCGGGATGGCGGCTGCCCTCGGTCCATACGGGCTCGACCCGCAGCCCCATCCGCACCTGGTCGTACGGGATGCCGCCGATGCGCGCGTGCAGGGCCAGGTCGGCGCCGTCCAGGGCGATGTGCGCGTAGACGTAGGGGACCTCGATGTCGAGGTTCTTGGCCTTGATGTTGACGACGCAGAAGGTGGTGACGGTGCCGCTCGGTCCGACCTCGACCCGTTCGTCGGTGGCGACGCCGCAGGTGGGGCAGGCGCCGCGGGGCGGTACGTACACCTTGCGGCAGGACGGGCAGCGCTCGCCGACGACCCGTCGGCCCTCCAGCGCTTCGAGGTAGGCACTCTGGGCGCGGCCCGGGGTGTAGGTGTAGTCGAGTCGGGCGGGGGTGACGATGCCGGTGACGGGGTCGGCGAACTCGCCGTCGTGCGGGGTGGATCCGCCAGGCTCGCCGGCGTGCGGTTCGAAGCAGGCGATGTCGGTGATGGCGCCGGTGCGCTCCTCGGCCCAGCGGACGCGCACGCGCATGCCGGTGCTGACGGCTTCGGGCCCGGGCGCGTCCAGGACGTGCAGGAGCGCGGTGTCGGCGCCGTCGAGCCGTACGAGCACCCAGGCGAAGGGGGTGTCGAGCGGCTGGTCACGGCGGGGCTCCGGGTTCCAGGCCCAGGTGGTGACCGTGCCGGTGGCCGCGACCTCCACCAGTTCGTGGATCTCCTCGGCGGTGACGGGGTCGTACTCGACGGGCGGGACCAGGACCTTGCCGTCCGAGGCGGTTACGCCGAGCACGGTGCGTTCGCGCAGTCCGGTGAGGAAGGCGCTCTGGACCGGGCCGAGGGAGCGGGTGAAGGGGAATTCGACCACCAGCGGTGCGCTGAGGACGTTGGGCACGGTTGCCTCCTGTGGGTCAGGCCCGCCGGTAGACGGGCGGGCGCTTCTCGGCGAAGGCGCGGGCGCCCTCCTTGGCGTCGGCAGTGGCGAAGACGGGCCAGCCGCGCTTGAGTTCGGCGGCGAGGCCGTCGGTCTCGGTCATCTCCGCACTCTCGTAGACCGATGCCTTGACCTCTTCGACGGCGAGCGGGCCGCAGGCGTTGATCTGTTCGGCGACGGCGAGCGCCGCCTCCAGTGCGGTGCCGTCGGGAACGACCCGGCCGATCAGTCCGATTCCGGCTGCTTCGCCGGCGGTGTAGGGGCGGCCCGTGAGCAGCATTTCGAGTGCGTGGGTCCGGGCGATCTGCCGGGGCAGTCGTACCGTCGAGCCGCCGATGGGGAAGAGTCCGCGTCTGACCTCGAAGAGGCCGAAGGTGGCGCCTTGGCCGGCGATGCGGATGTCCGTGCCCTGGAGGATCTCGGTGCCGCCCGCCACGCAGTGGCCCTCGACGGCGGCGATGACCGGTTTGCGGGGGCGGTGGTGGCGCAGCATCGCCTTCCAGTGCAGATCGGGGTCGGCCGTCATCCGCTCCCGGTACTGCCCGCCCTCCATCCCGCTGCCCGCGAGGGCCTTGAGATCCATGCCGGCGCAGAAGCAGCCGCCTGCGCCGGTGAGGACGACGGAGCGGATCTCCTCGTCCGCGTCCGCGGCCAGCCAGCCGTCGTACAGGCCGACCAGCATCGGCAGCGAGAGCGCGTTCTTGGCTTCCGGCCTGTTCAAGGTGAGCACCAGTGTGGCGCCTTCGCGCTGCACGGTGAGGTGTTCCGTACCGCCCATGGTCTGTCTCCCGTCTCAAGGCTAGAACAGGTTGCAGTAAGCGCGGAAGCAGTTCAATAGTTTTCTGACACAGAGTCAGATTTCTTCGCCGGGCCCTCTTCCCACTTGTGCCGGTCGGCGCTCTAATGACCGCCGAGCCACTCAGCAACCGCGGTCAGGAGGAACGGTGGAGTACAACCTTGCCGACCTGTTCGAATCGGTCGTCGACGCTGTCCCGGAACGCGAGGCGCTGGTCTACCTCGACCATCCCGGGACGGGCGCCGAGCGCAGGCTCACCTACGCGGAGCTCGACGCCGCCGCGAACCGCATCGCCCACCACCTGATCGAGGCGGGGATCGGCCCCGGCGAGCATCTGGGCCTGCATCTGTACAACGGTGTCGAGTACCTCCAGACGGTCCTGGCCTGCCTGAAGGCGCGCGTCGTCCCGGTCAACGTCAACTACCGGTACGTGGAGGAGGAGCTGGTCTACCTCTACCGGGACGCGGACCTGGCGGCGCTCGTCTTCGACGCCGAGTTCGACGAGCGCGTCGCGGCCGCCGCTCCACAGGCGCCGAAGCTCCGCCACCTCGTCCGGGTGGGTGCACCGGCGGACGGGACACCCGGCCCCGAGGCCGTCGCGTTCGCCGCGGCGGAGGCGGGCGGGGACTCCGGGCGCGGCTTCGCGCCCCGCTCGGCCGACGACCAGTTCATCATCTACACCGGCGGCACCACCGGTATGCCCAAGGGCGTGATGTGGCGCCAGGAGGACCTCTTCTTCTCCGGTCTCGGCGGCGGGGCACCGACAGGTGAGGCGGTGAAGACCCCGCAGGAGCTGGCCGAACGGGTGGCCGCGGGCGGTGAGGGCATCAGCTTCTTCCCCACTCCCCCGCTGATGCACGGCACCTCGACGCTCACGGCGTTCATCGGCTTCAACTTCGGCCAGCGGGTCGTGCTGCACCGCAAGTTCGTGCCGCACGAGGTGTTGCGCACCATCGAGAAGGAGAAGGTCACCAGCGTGTCGCTGGTCGGCGACGCGATGCTGCGCCCGTTGATCGACGCCCTGAAGGGCCCGCTGAAGGGCACCGACTGCTCCTCGATGTTCTCCGTCTCCAGCTCGGGCGCGGTCATGTCCGACTCCGTGCGGGCCGAGTTCCAGGCGCTGGTGCCCAACGTGATGCTGCTGAACAACTTCGGCTCGTCGGAATCCGGCTTCAACGGCACCGCCACCGCCGACTCCGGGCCACGGAACGGCTTCCGCCTCAGGGTCAACGCCCGTACGGCGGTGGTCGATCCGGCCACGTACGAGCCGGTCCTGCCGGGTGAGCCGGGGCGCATCGCACAGCGCGGCCATGTGCCCCTCGGCTACTACAACGACCCCCGCAAGACCGCGGAGACGTTCTTCCGCAAGGGCGAGGAGCGGTGGGTGCTGCTCGGCGACATGGCGACGGTCGACGCCGACGGCATCGTCACGGTGCTCGGCCGGGGTTCGCAGTGCATCAACACCGGGGGCGAGAAGGTGTATCCGGAGGAGGTCGAGCAGGCGCTCAAGGCTCACCCGGACGTGTACGACGCGCTGGTCGCCGGAGCGCCGGACGAGCGCTGGGGCAGCCAGGTCGCCGCTGTGGTGCAGCTGCGGGAGGGCGCCGATGAACCCTCGCTCGACGATGTCCAGGCGCACTGCCGGACGCGGCTGGCCGGCTACAAGATCCCTCGGCATCTGGTCATCGCCCCGCAGATCCGGCGCTCCCCCAGCGGCAAGGCGGACTACCGCTGGGCCCGCTCGGTCGTCGCGCCCGTCCGCCCGGCCGACGCCTGAGACGGGCGCCTGCTCCGGCACCGAATCACCCGAGTGCGCGGCCCCGCGTCCATGGCGGACGCGGGGCGCGGGCAGCCGCGTAAGCCATTCGGGCACGTCCGGTACCCAACCGCTCACCCTGCGTGGCATCGGGGGGTGATCGCCCATAGCTTCGGGTCATGAGGAAACGACACTTCACCTGCCTCGTAAGCATCGCAGCCGTCTCGGCAGCCGGACTGGGCGCGGCCGTTCCGTCCGCCTCGGCCGCTGCGGCCGGCGACCATGTGGTGTATCCGGGCCAGTCGATCCAGGCAGCCGTGGACGCCGCACAGCCCGGCGACACCGTCGTCGTCCGTCCCGGCACCTACCGCGAGAGCGTGCAGATCAGTACGCCCGGTCTGACCCTGCGCGGCTCCGGGGAGCGTACGGTCATCGCGCCGGGCACGGGCCGCGCGCAGCCCGACAACGCGTGCGCCGCGGCCGGGAACGGGATCTGCGTCCTGGGCACGGCCCAGCGGACCGTGGACAACGTGTCCGTGCGGTCCCTGACCGTCAGCGGATTCGCGGACAACGGCGTCTGGGCCTCCTGGACCGACAGGCTGGACGTCCGGGAGGTCACCGCCGAGTCCAACGGCACCTGGGGCATCGCCCAGCAGCGGTCCACCCGGTCCGACATCCGTGACAACACGGCCCGCGCCAACGGCGACGCGGGCATCTTCGTCGCCAACAGCGTCGACGAGGAGGGCGGCGCCACCGACACCCTGGGCACCCAGGTCCGCGGCAACACCCTGACCGACAACCGGATCGGATTCACGGCACGGCGTGTGCGCAACCTTGCCGTCCGTGACAACACCTTCACCGCCAACTGCAGCGGTGTGTTCGTCGTGGGCGACGAGGGAACGCCGAAGGCCGGCGCCATGACCATCCGGTCCAACCGGATCAACGGGAACAACAAGTTCTGCGCCGCCACCGACCGGCTGCCCGCGATCCAGGGCTCCGGAATCGTCCTCACCGGCACCGAGACCACCGAGGTGCGGTCCAACGAGATCCGGGACAACGTGGGTGCCACGCCGCTCTCGGGCGGCGTCGTGCTGTTCAAGAGCTTCGTCGGAGCGAAGAACACCGACAACACCATCAGCGGCAACGTGGTCACCGGCAACCGGCCGGCCGACCTGGCCAACGAGGACACCGGCACGGGCAACGACTTCACCGGCAACGTCTGCACGACGTCGGCACCGACCGGAATGTGCTGACCGGTGCACCCCCGCACGAGGAGAAGCGAGACGGTATGACGACCGTGAGCACCACCCCCACCCCCGCCACCACTCCCGTCCAGCCCGTTCCCACCGCGCAGCCGGCCATGCGGCTGCGCGAGATCGTGTTCGGCGCCGCCTGCGCCGCCGCCATCCGTGCCGCGGCCCGGCTCGGTGTCGCCGACGCGCTGGGCGAGACTCCGGCCACCGCGGCCGAGCTGGCCGCGGTCGTGAAGACCGAACCGCTGCCGCTGCAACGGCTGCTGCGGGCCCTGTCCTGCTACGGCATCTTCACCGAGGCCGCGGACGGCACCTTCTCCCACACGGACATGTCACGGCTGCTGCGCGAGGACGACCCGAACAGCCTCCGGTCCATCTCGCTGTGGTGCACCGAACCCTGGACCTGGGACGTGTGGCCGCGGCTGGACGACGCGGTGCGCACCGGCCGCAATGTCTTCGAGGACGTGTACGGCAAGGAGTTCTTCGACTACCTCCACCAGGACGCGCACGAGTCGGCCCAGGTGTTCAACCGGGCCATGACCACCTCCAGCGTGCAGTCCGCGCTGGACGTCGCCGCCCTCCTCGACCTCACCGGGGTGTCCGTGGTCGCCGACATCGGCGGCGGTCAGGGGCACGTGCTGGCGAGCCTGCTGGAGAAGCACCCGTCGGTGAGCGGCACGCTGATGGATCTGCCGGGTGTGGTGGCACGGGCAGACGAGCGGCTGCGGGACGGCGGTCCGCTCGCCGGCCGGGCGGACATCGTGGCCGGGGACTGCCGTGAGGGAATCCCGGTCGCGGCCGATCTCTACATCATCAAGAACATCCTGGAGTGGGACGACGACAGCACCCGCAGGGCGCTGCGCAGCGTCGTCGCTGCGGCCCGTCCCGGGGCCCGGGTCGTCGTCATCGAGAACCTCGTGGACGACACCCCTTCGATGCGGTTCACCACCGCCATGGACCTGCTGCTGCTCCTGAACGTCGGGGGCGCCAAGCACACCCGGCAGAGTCTGGTCGACCGGCTGTCCGAGGCCGGGCTGCTCATCGGCGAGGTCCGGCCGGTCAACCCGTACCTCCACGCCTTCGAATGCGTGGTCCCGGACTGACCCGCGCCCTCCGGGCAGCACGAAGACCGCCCCGGGCCCGGC
>NZ_JBHVWF010000239.1:0-7791 GCF_042882365.1 Streptomyces sp. NPDC058221
GACCGGAAGGGTCCCACCGCCCCGCGGCGTTTCCGGGACCGATCGCCGCCGGCCGGTCTCAGTTCTCCCAGACCTTGAAGGCCCGTACCTGGTACGGGGACTGCGGCACCCAGGTGCCGCCGCCCGGGTACGTCTCGAACTCGCCGGTCTCGGCGCACTCGGCCGACTGGTAGGTGGTGACCGGGCGGCCGGTGCGGTTGGCGAGTGCCTGGACGGTGGCACCGGCCGGCAGCGGCACACAGCTGTCGATGTCGATGGTGGACAGCTCGTGGACCTGCCGGGCACCGGAGAACTGCGGTTTCGCCCAGAGACAGAGCTGGCCGCTCCCGCAGGTGCCGAGCCGGACGGGCGCGGCCTGCGCCACCGCCTGCGGGATCAGAGCGGTGACGGCCAGGGCCGTGGCGACAGCGGTCTTGCGCATATGAATCAACCCCCGTGTTGATGTGGATCTTCCACACCCACCCTGAGCTGCGGGGCATCGGCTCGGGAAGGGGGCAGGGGCGGTACCACCCTGATAGGCGACAGCCCCGCCGGAACGTTCCGGCGGGGCTGTTGTACGCACTGTGTTGACGCCCTGGGGCGCCGGGTCGGGCCGGGTCAGATGTGACCGGCGCCGGCCCCCGCCTCGGCGTTCTCGCCGCGCTTGGTGAGCGTGGCGACCAGCGCCGCGATGACGGCGACGATGCCGGCGACCATGAACGCGGTGCTCATGCCCGACACGAACGTGTCATGGGCGACGCCCGCGATCTTGCCCGCGACCTCCGGCGGGGTGCCCGGCGCGACCGGCGGGATGCCGACCTTGACGGCCGAGGACGCCTGGTCGAGCTGCTCCCCCGACAGCGGGGGAAGCTGCGCTTCCTTCCAGTTGCCGGACAGTTCGGCGTCGACCCTGGAGGCCATGATCGCGCCCAGGACGGCCGTACCGAGGCTGCCGCCGACCTGCATGGCGGCCTGCTGGAGACCGCCCGCGACGCCGGACAGCTCCATGGGGGCGTTGCCCACGATGACCTCGGTGGCGCCGACCATGACCGGCGCGAGGCCCAGGCCGAGCAGGGCGAACCAGACCGACATGGTGACGGTGCCGGTGCCGACGGTCAGCTGGGACATGCCGAAGCATGCGACGGCGGTGCAGACCATGCCTCCCACCAGCGGAACCCGTGGACCGAACTTGGTGATCAGGAAGCCCGCCAGCGGCGAGGCGACGATCATCATCGCGGTCAGCGGCAGCAGGTGCAGTCCCGCGTCGACGGCCTTCATGCCGTGCACGTTCTGGAGGTAGAAGGTGACGAAGAACAGCCCGCCCATGAAGGCGAACGCCATCAGCACCATCAGGACCGTACCGGCGGAGAGCGGCACCGAACGGAACATCGCCAGCGGGATCAGCGGTTCCCTGACCCGCTGCTGGACGAAGGCGAACGCAGCGAACAGAACGATGGCGGCGACCAGGAAGCCGACCGTCTTGACGTCGCCCCAGCCCCACTCGGAGCCCTTGATGAGCGCCCAGATCAGGCAGAACATCGCGGACGAGAGCAGCACGATGCCCGCGATGTCGAAGGAGCGCGGCGCGTTCTCGGCGCGGTGGTCCTTGAGGATCATGACGCCCAGCACGAGGGCGATCACACCGACCGGCACGTTGATGAAGAAGACGGACTGCCAGCTGACGTGCTCGACGAGCACACCGCCCAGGATCGGGCCGCCGGCGGTCGAGGCGCCGATCACCATGCCCCAGATGCCGATCGCCATGTTCAGCTTCTCGGCGGGGAAGGTGGCGCGCAGCAGGCCGAGCGCGGCCGGCATCAGAAGGGCGCCGAAGAGTCCCTGCAGCACCCGGAAGGTGATCACCAGGACGACGCTGCTGGAGAGGCCGATGGCCCCGGATGCCGCGGCGAAGCCGACGACACCGATGAGGAAGGTCTGGCGGTGGCCGAACCGGTCACCGAGCTTGCCCGCGGTGATCAGGGAGACCGCGAGGGCGAGCATGTAGCCGTTGGTGATCCACTGGACGTCGGCGAGCGAGGCGCCGAGGTCCTTCTGGATCGCGGGGTTGGCAATCGCGACGATCGTGCCGTCGAGCGCGACCATCATCACGCCGATGGCCACGGAGAAGAGCGTCAGCCAGGGGTGGCCGCGCAGCCCCTTGGCAGGTGCGGGAGCCGATGCGTCCTGAGGCTCCCGCGGCGCCTTTTCGACGGTGGTCTGACTAGTCATACCCGGAGATTAGTGTCAGTCGCTGACAGTTGACAAACCATTTCACAAGTCGGTAACTGTCACGTAGCTCACAGGTACGCTGAGCTGGACAAAGCAGGGAAAAGAGGACTAGCTCAGTGACCGATGGGCAACGAGCCGCCGAGTATCCGGCCGGACTGCGCGAGCTCAAGAAGCGACGCACCCGGGACGCCCTGCTCCATGCCGCCCTCGATCTTTTCACCACCCAGGGATACGAGGAGACCACGGTCGACGAGATCGTCGACGCCGTGGAGGTCTCCCAGCGCACCTTCTTCCGGTACTTCGCCGGCAAGGAGTCGGCCGCCTTCGCCGTCCAGGAGATGGTGGAGTCCCGCTTCATCGCCGAACTGCGTCAACGGCCCGCGTCGGAGGCCCCTTTCGAGGCCATGCGTCGCGCGGTCCTGTGCGCCTGGAACAGTATCGGAGAGTCCATCGAGGCCATCGTCCCGGTCGAACTCCACATGCGCACCTACCAAATGATCGAGTCGACACCCGCCCTGCTCGCCGCCCACCTGCGGCGCAGCATCGAGATGGAGAACCAGATCGCCCGGCTGATCGCCGAGCGCGAGGGCCTGGACATGGAGCGCGACCCCCGGCCGCGGGTCGCCGTCGCCGCGTTCTCGGGGGTGATGCGGGTGACCGGCCAGCTGTGGGGGCAGGGGCTGGAGACCAGCGTGGACTCGCTGCGGGCGCTGACCGAGGCGTATCTGGACCAGTTGGGGCCGGCCCTGGCCGAGGACTGGCGCACACCTGTCTGAACGGCGCACTTCTGTCCGGTCGATGTGCCGCACGCCTCAGTCCTGACCTATGACCGAGGTCACAACAGGCGGACCACGGCGGCCGGATGCGACACTTGAAGGACGCGAAGCTCGGCAGAGCGTACGGGAAGCCCGTACGGAGCGTGAGGGGTGCGGCGTTCCATTCCCCTTTGCCGGGTGATGTGCGTCACCCGCTTAACGACCTCCGGCACGCGTCTCCTAGTGTGGGCGGAAGTGACTTCCTTCGACTCCTCCCCGACGCTCACCGCATGGCGCACGCTTCTCGCCATCGCGGTTGTGTTCGTGATGCTGGCGACCACCGGCTGGACAGCGGTGCGTCATCAACGCTCCGACGAGCCACGAACCCTCGCACTCGCTTCCTGGGCCAAGGGGTCGATAGCGGGACAGGCGCTCCCGCCGGCCGATGCCCAGCCGTACAAGCTGGCGCACTTCTTCGCCACGCTCACGGCCGCGCAGCGCACCGGTCTTGCGGACAGATATCCGCTGGTGGTGGGGAATCTGAACGGCGCGCCGGTCACGCTGCGCTACCGGGCCAACCGGCTCGCGCTCGTGCAGGCGCGCACCGCCGAACAGAAACGGGTGCACGACAGCAGGCTCTCCCCCGACGGCCGCGCCGAGGCGCTCCGCCGGGTCGACCGCTTCCGGTCGATGCTCGCCGACGGCCGGCACTTCCTGTCCTTCGACCCGTCCGGCCGTGGCCACGCCGCCGAGGTGTTCGGCGATCTCGAACGGGCCCAGCGGGTCTCGGTGGTCGTCCCCGGCGTCGACACCAACCTGCTCACGCTGGAGCGGACGGGCGCCAAGACCAACGCCGCGCCCGTGGGCATGGCCAAGTCCCTGTACGCGGCCGAGCGGTCCGCCGGGCCCGGCGTACGGACCGCCGTGATCGCCTGGGCCGACTACACCGCGCCCGCCGGCATCGGGATGGACGCGGCCCTGGGGAATCTCGCCGAACGCGGCGCGGTCCGCCTCGACGCGCTCGTCGGCGCGCTCCCCGGCAGCGCACCCGTCTCGCTGTTCTGCCACAGCTACGGCTCCGTCCTGTGCGGCGTGGCCGCGGACGAACTGCCCTCCCGGGTGAGCGACATCGCGGTGGCGGGCAGCCCCGGGATGCGGGTCGACAACGCCGCCCAGCTGCACACCCGGGCCAATGTGTGGGCGATGCGGGATCACGACGACTGGATCGAGGACGTGCCCAACCTGGAGGTCGGCGGGCTCGGCCACGGGGCCGATCCGGTCGATCCGGGCTTCGGTGCGCGGGTCGCGTCGGCCGGCGCCGCGGTCGGCCACAGCGGCTATTTCGAGCCGGGTACCGAGAGCCTCGGCAACTTCGCCGCGATCGGTGTGGGCACCTACGGTGCGGTGACCTGTGCGCAGGGGGACGGCGCCTGCCACGATCGTATTTCCGGCAGTGGGACTGCCTGACGCGCGTAGAAGACCGCGGCCGGTCCACGACCGATCGCTGAATTGCGGTGTACGCCGAGGGGGGACGTGCGGGCAAGTGCCGCATACGATGAGGCACATGGGTGATGTGCTGGCCGGAATTCAAGCCACCTGGGAGTTCGACACCGACTCCGTGCTCATCCGCTTCGAACGGGGTATTCGCACGCCGAGACTCTTCCAGAGCCTCCGTGAGCGCCGCGTCCCGCATACGGCGCTGTCGTCGGTGACGCTGACCCCTGGCAAGCGGGGCACGGTGGTCCTGCGTGCCGTGCCGAGACCCGGTGCCGATCCACTGCTGGAGGCCGCGGCCGGACAGCTCAAGGACGGCTGCGACCCGTACCGCCTGGTGCTCCCTGCCGAACGCGAGACGCTCGCCGAGTACTACGCGGACGAGCTGAGGGCCCGGCTCGGACCCGACGCCGGTGAGCCCGCCGACCGTTTCCTGGTCGCCGCCCCCGAGGCTCCGATGCGCTTCAAGGCGTACGACGGCCGGGCCAGCTTCGACGGGGACCGGATCTCCTTCCGCTGGTTCTGGACGGGCGCCTCCTCGGAGAAGTGGAAGGCGGGCGACCAGACGTTCCCGGTCACCGAACTGAGCGGCGTCGAGTGGCGCTCGCCCGAGGCCTTCGAGGGCTATCTGCGGCTGGTGCCGAGAGGTCTTGAGCCCACCGGACCGGCTGAGGGCGCGGGCACGGGGCTGGGCACAGGCCCGGGAGCGGCGCTGTGCACGGGCACCGCCCAGAGCGTGCAGCCCGTGGCCGCACGGCCCACCCGGGCGGACGAGGACCCCGCCGCGGTGATCTTCGGTCTCGGATACGGCCCGGTGCACGAGTCCCTGCCGTTCGCCGCGGCCGTCCTGGAATCGGTCCGCCGCAAGCAGTCCGCGCCCGCTGCGGCCACGCCCCTGGCATCCGCCGGACGGCGCGACCCCGCGGACATCGCCGAGCGGATCCGCCACCTCGGGGAGCTGCACCAGGCGGGGCTGGTGACGGACGACGAGTTCCGGGCGAAGAAGGCCCAGCTGCTCGCCGAGCTGTAGGGCGCGCTCCGAAAGCCCCGCGGGCGCCCCGCTCGTACGGTCCGGGTCATACCCCCGTACGAGCCGGGCGCGCACGGAACCGGAACCCCGGTATGACGCCTGCGGGCGGTTTCGCTGCCTACCCTGATCACGTCATGGCCACTTCCTCCCTGCCCCCGTCGCCGCCGCCCCCGCCGGCGGACGGTCTGCTGAGCGCCGCCCGCCGCAACCTGCGCGAGATCGCCCACGGACTGACCCATCCCTCCCACCCCCCGGTCCCCCCGCTGGCCGACGCCCCGAAACGGTGGCAGCGGCTCCTGCCGTACGTCGTCGTCGTCGCGCTCGCCGCGATCTTCATCCCGGTCACGATCACGGTCCTGTCCGACCAGTACGGCCTGAACGGCGGACTGGCGGGTGCCCTCGGTGTCGCGCAGGGCGCCCCGCTGCTGATGCTGGCGCACCGGCCGCTGCAGGCCTGGTGGATCATCTTCCCGGCCGACGTCCTGGGCGCGGTCCTGCTGCTCGGGCAGGACGCCGGGCAGCACGACGTCTGGCCGTGGACAGCACCCGGCCAGGTCGGCTACCTCTTCGTACTCCTGGCGCTGGGCCTGCGCGAGCGGCGGCAGGCGCTGGTCGGTGTCTGGCTGGCGACCGGCGCCGCGGGACTGGCCCTGTATCTGGTCTCCTCCGACCACGGCACCGACAACTCGCTCCTGCTGTTCATCCTCAGTGCCGTGGTGCTGGTGATCGGCGCGACGGTACGGGAACGGGGCGATGTCCAGCGCCGGCTCGCCGAGCAGGAGACCATCAGCGAGGCCGAGCGGGCGCAGCGCACGCTGCTGGAGGAACGCACCCGTATCGCCCGCGAACTGCACGACGTGGTCGCACACCACATGTCGGTGATCACCGTCCAGGCCGACTCCGCCCCGTACCGGCTGGGCGGGCTTTCGGACGAGGTCCAGGAGGAGTTCGACTCGATCGCCGCGAGTGCGCGGGAGTCCCTCGGAGAGATGCGGCGGCTGCTGTTGGTACTGCGCAGCGAGGGCACCGAGGCCGAACGGGCGCCGCAGCCGGGGCTCGACCGGATGCAGCAGCTGGTGGAGGCGACGGTACGGGCGGGGCTCCCGGCCGAACTGTCGCTGTCGGCCGGGCTGGAGGGCGTTCCGCAGGCGGTCGATCTGTCCGCGTACCGGATCGTGCAGGAGGCACTGGCCAACGTGGTCCGGCACGCACCGGGGGCCAGGACCCGGGTGTCGGTCAGCTCCGACGGCACGCATCTGACGGTGCTGATCGTCAACGACCCGCCGGAGCACACGGGTTCGTCGCATGCTCCGCACACTCCCCTGGAGACGACGGGCACGGGGCACGGGCTGGTCGGCATGCGCGAACGCGTACGGTTGACCGGCGGGACGCTGGACACCGGGCCACTTCCGGAGGGCGGCTTCCGGGTGGCCGCGCGGCTCCCCCTGCCACCGGCCGCACCCCCCGCTCCCGCCCCACCCCTGAATCCGGAGGACTCTTGACCATCCGTGTGATCATCGTCGACGACCAGGCCATGGTGCGGGCGGGATTCGCGGCGCTGCTGGCGGCGCAGGCCGACATCGACGTGGTCGGTGAGGCACCGGACGGGCGCCAGGGCATCGACGTCAGCCGCCGCACCCATCCGGACGTGGTCCTGATGGATGTGCGGATGCCCGAGCTGGACGGCCTGGCGGCGGCGCGTGAGCTGCTGAACCCGCCGGTGGGCGTGGAACACGTGCCGAAGGTGCTCATGCTCACCACCTTCGACGTGGACGACTACGTGTACGAGGCGCTGCGCGCCGGCGCGTCCGGCTTCCTGCTGAAGGACGCCCCTCCGGCGGACCTGATCTCGGCGGTACGGGTGGTGGCGGCGGGCGACGCGCTGCTCGCCCCGTCCGTGACCCGCCGTCTGATCGCGGACTTCGCCCGCCAACGCCCGTCGGGGGCGGGCCGCAGCGGGGCCGCGCTGCGGCTGAACGGGCTGACTCCGCGTGAGACGGAGGTGCTGGAGCTGATCGCGCGGGGGCTGTCCAACCAGGAGATCGCGGCGCGGCTGGTGCTGGCGGAGCAGACGGTGAAGACGCATATCGGCCGGGTGCTGGCCAAGCTGGACCTACGGGACCGGGCCCAGGCCGTGATCTTCGCGTACGAGGCGGGCGTGGTGGTGCCGGGCGAGGGCTGAGGGGCGCGTATGGCCGGGGTCGTCCGGCAGCCGCTTTTGTCCTCAATCGCCGGACGGGCTTGATATCAAGCCGCAGACTCACGCGAGCGCGCCGAACGAGCACTGTTGCGTGTTCACCCGCT
>NZ_JBHVWF010000240.1:0-7620 GCF_042882365.1 Streptomyces sp. NPDC058221
TGACCGTGTGTGTATGTACGGACGTGCGTAGATACAGACTCGGAACCGCAGCGGAACTCATCGCCCCCGGCGTACCGCACCCGGATGTCCCGGCCGGCGGACGCCGGCCGGGACATCCGGGGAGCTGATCCGACACGGAGTGGTCAGGGCACCCCGTCAGGCGGTGTTGTTGGCCAGGGCCAGCAGACGGCTCGCGTCACCGCTGAACCGGTCGCGGTCCACGGCCCCCGAGATGCCGCTCACCGAACCGGAGTCGGTGTACTGCCAGAAAGTCCAGTACGGGAAGCCCTTGGGGATGGTGGGGCTGGACGCGCTGGTCCAGTGCGCCACGAAGAGGGGGCTGCGGGCGGACATGCCGCCCCACCCGCCGGTGCAGGAGTTCCACCAGCTGGCACTGGTGTAGATGACGACGTCGCGGCCGGTCTTGGCCTTGTACGTGTTGTAGAAGTCCAGGATCCACGACTGCATCGCGGCGGCCGTCTTGCTGTAGCAGCCGCCTTCGAGGTCGAGCATTCCGGGCAGCGTCAGATTGTCCCGGGACCACGCCCCGCCGTGGCCGGCGAAGTAGGTGGCCTGGGCCGCGCCGCTGGAGAGGTTGGGGCGCGCGAAGTGGTAGGCGCCCCTGATCACCTTCGCGTTGTACGCGTTCACGTAGTTGGTGTTGAAGTTGGGGTCCTTGTACGTCGTGGACTCCGTCGCCTTGATGTAGGCGAACTTGATTCCCGCCGACTTCACCGAGGACCAGTTGATCGACCCCTGGTAATGCGAGACGTCGATGCCTGCCTGGGTCGCCTGCGTGGAGACGTCGTCCTCGGCGGGCGGCGCGATCTGCCGGGTGTCCGGTGCGAAGCTCCTGCCGTCGGCGAGATAGCCGGCGCCCATGTAGCCGTCACCGACCGGGATGTCGCTGCTGGTGGCCACGGGCTGGGCCGCAGCCGGGCCGGCCGTCACGACCGGGACGAGTCCCATCGTCAGACCGAGGGTTGCGGCCACCATCATCTTGCGCAGTGCGGGTCTGGGGGTGTGGATTCGAGACAACAACGCATTCCTCCTGGTGTGACGACGCGGACGGTGGATCTACTCGCGTAGCGGAAGGGCGGGAGCTGATCGCGAGGACGGAACCATGATCGTGGAGTGGGGGGTACGCATGCTGTGTCAGCTGACCGTGTCGCACGAGAAAGCAAATTGATGCGGACACGTCATGAGTGACGCATGGACCGGCTCGTCGCGTAAAGGGGGCACGGGTTCACCTCTAAGGTCTGGACCAGTGGAGAAGTCGCTCAGCTGCGGATACCGCATGTGCCCGCCGAGAACTTTCTCCGCCGTGAAACTTCCTGCGGCGGCAGACGGCGGCAGACGGCGGCAGGCGGCGGATACCGGGCCGCCCGGCCGCCTCATCGCGTCGGCCGCTGGAGGGCGACCGGGTTCAGGTCCTTGTCGCCCCGTGCGTCACAATGAGCGCACAAGGCGATGGGGACCAGGAAGCCGGTGCGATTCCGGCGCGGTCCCGCCACTGTGACCGGGGAGCGAATCTCCTGCACGCCACTGTCCGCGAGCGCGGACGGGAAGGCGGAGGCGAGCGACGATCCGGAAGCCAGGAGACTGACCCGTCGCCGGTCTGACGTCAGGGGCGAGGACACCCCGGAGAGGATCGACTGTGGCGACGCATGCCCTGACGGGACCGGAGAACCGGCCCGGACCCGGCAGAAGAGACGTACTGGCTGCCGGAGGGGCACTGGCGCTCACCGCGTCCGGCCTGCTCACCGGCTGCGGCGGCGACGCGTCGGACGGGGGGAGCGGCGACCGGTTCCGTGCCGCGTTCACGTCGGGTGGCTCCCAGGAGACCCTCGACCCGCACGTCGCCCCGAACTTCGTCGACCAGGCCCGCGCCAAGGCCCTCTACGACACGCTCGGCACGTACGCCGACGACATGTCGGTACGCGAGCGGCTCGCGCAGTCCTGGGAGAGCGATGCCTCCGGCACCCGCTGGCGCATACGGCTGCGCGCGGCCCGGTTCCACGACGGAAAGCCGGTCACCGCCAAGGACGTCCTCTACAGCTACTCCCGCGCCGCCGACCCGGAAGTGGGTTCGCCCTCGCAGGTGCTGCTGTCGGCCATCGACTTCACCGCGAGCAGGGCGGACGGCGACCGGTCCGTCGTCTTCGTGCTCAAAGCGCCGAACTTCGAGTTCCCCACCGTGCTCGCCGGCCCGGGCACCGAGATCATCCCCGACGGGACGACGGACTTCCGCAAGCCCGTCGGCTCCGGCCCCTTCACCTACGTCTCGTTCACACCCGGCGGCACCGCCCGCTACCGGCGATGGGCCGACCACTGGGACGGCGCACCGCACATCGCCGAACTGGAGATCGTTCCCGCGAACGAGGAGTCGGCCCGGCTCAACGCCCTGCTGTCCGGACAGGTGCACTACGCGGCCGACATGGCCGGCGCCTCCGTGGAACGGCTGAAGAAGAACAGCTCGACCCGTCTGCTGACCGCCCGGCGCGCCACCGCCCAGCAGCTCCTGCTGCGCACCGGCCGTGCCCCGTTCGACGACCCGCGCCTGATACGGGCCGTGCAGCTGGGGATCGACCGGCCGGCTCTGGTCCGCATCGCCCTGGCCGGCCACGGCGAGGCGGGCAACGACCTGTTCGGCATGGGCCTGCGCGGCTATCCCGACGGCATCGAGCCCTGCGAAAGGGACGTCGAAGCGGCGCGGAAGCTGGTCGGGGAAGCAGGCGCGGACGGGGCCCACATCACGGTGGAGACCAGTTCGGTCGACGCCGCGTGGGAGCCCGCGGCGGATCTGATGGCACGGCAGCTTCGCGAAGTCGGGCTGAAGGTGAGCGCCAACACCCGTGCTTCCAGTACGTACTTCAGCGAGATCAAGACCAAGGGCGTCGCCGCCTTCAACACCACCTCCACCCTGCCCGTCTCCGACTTCCTGCAGCAACGCGTCCGCGGCGGCGCCGCCCGCAACCAGACCCAGTACGCCTCGAAGAAGTTCGACGCCCTGCTGGACCGTGCCCGTACCACCCGGGACGAGCAGACCCGGCTGGGCCTGCTCTCCCGGGCCCAGAAGATCGCCCGCGAGGAGTCCGGGCTGCTCGTGTGGGCGTTCTCCGACGCCAACGACGCCATCGCGCGGTCGGTCAGCGGCCTGCGCGCGGCACCGCCGAACTCGCACGACTGGGCCCGCTTCGACCGGGTCCGCCTCGGCTGACGTGCGCGCCTACATCCTGCGGCGCTCCCTGCTGGCGCTCCTGCAGTGCCTGGTGGTGCTGGTCGCCGTGTTCGCCGTCGGCGCTGCCCTGCCGGGGGACACCGCTGACGTGCTGCGCGGGGAGCTCGGCACTCCGCAACAAGTGGCAGCACTCCGGGAACAGCTGGGGCTGGACGAGCCCGCCTGGAACCGCTTCGGGCACTGGCTCGGCCGGCTGTGCACCGGCGACCTCGGCAACTCGCTGACGACCGGGCTGCCGGTGGGCGACGACATCGGCCGCCGCGTCGGAGTGACGCTGCTGCTGGGTCTGCCGGCGCTGGCACTCGTCACCGTGCTGGCACCGCTGCTGGGAACCGTGTCGGGGCTGCGGGAGGGCAGCCGCCTCGACCGGGCCCTGAACACAGCCACGGTCCTGCTGCACGCCGTCCCCGAATTCGTGCTCGCCCTGCTGCTGGTCGCCTCGGTATCGCTGGCGGCCGGGCTGCTGCCGGCCACCGCCGTCGGCATGGACACCGCCGCACTGTTCGAGCAGCCGGCCGTCCTGGTACTCCCCGTGGCCGTACTGACAGCCCGGCACCTGTGCGATCTGGCACGGCAGATCAGGGCCGGCGTGGCAGGGGAGCGCCATGGGCCCGTGCCCGAACACCTGCGGCTGCTCGGGATGCCGGAACGCACCGTGGTGCTGCGTCATGTGCTGCCCAACGCGCTGGGCCCCGCGGCGCAGCAGTACGCCCGCTGCGTGGAGGGACTGCTGGGGGGCGCCGTACTGGTGGAGGCGGTCTTCGGATTCCGCGGACTGGGCAGCGGATTCGTCGAGGCGGTGCAGAACCGCGATCTGCCGCAGGTCCAGACGTACGCGCTGCTGTTCACCGGCACCGCGGTCGTGGTGAACCTCGCCGGTGACCTGGTCGCCCACCGGCTCGCGCCGCGCCGGGAGATGACCGGATGACCACCCCGTCCGAGACCGGCGACCTGAAGGCCCGAGGCGCGGGCACCACCCGGTTCCGCCTCCCGTGGATCGCCCTGATCCTCCTGGCGGTACCGGTGGCGACGGCCCTGGTGGGGCCGTGGACCGCCGGAGACCCGTCGGCGCAGCAGGACGCGCTGCCCTCGCAGCCACCCGGCGGCGGGCACGTTCTCGGCACCGACGTCCTGGGCCGGGACGTACTGGCGCTCGTCCTGCACGGCGGCGCCTCGGTGCTGGGAAGCGCCCTGGGCGCGCTGCTGATCGGCATGGCCGCGGGAGTACCGCTGGGCCTGCTGGCCGCGGGGCCGCGGCGCGGAATCGACGAGACGGTGATGCGCACCCTGGACCTGGTGCTCGCCTTTCCCGGCCTGCTGGTGCTGATGACGCTGGCCGCCGCCGGCCACCGCGACTGGTACTGGCTGGTGACGGTCGCCGGACTGCTCCACGTGCCGGCCGTGGCCCGCCTGGTCCGCGGGGCCGCGCTCGCTCCCGGCGCCCGTACGGTCGTCGAGGCACTGCGGATGCAGGGGCACGGCTGGGCCTACATCCACCTGCGGCACCTGGCGCGCGAGCTGGCCGCGCCCATGGCGACGGACGCGGCCGGCCGGTTCACCGTCGTGCTGTATCTCCTGGCGTCCGCCAACTTCCTCGGTCTGGGCCTGCCCGCCTCCTCACCGGACTGGGCGGTGCTGATCGAGCGGAACAGCGATGCCCTGTTCACCCAGCCCGCCGCGGTCCTGGTGCCCGCAGGCCTGCTGACGGCGCTGTGTGTGGGCAGCAACCTGCTCGTGGACCGGGCCCTGGCCCGCAGGAGGAGGCAACCGTGACCGGGCACGGCTCCCTGCCGCTGCTGGAGATCCCGGAGATCTCCGCCCACGCTGACGGAGCGGCACACCCCCTGCTGGACCGTGTCGCCCTGGCCGTTCCGCCCGGTGCTGTGGTCGCCGTCGTCGGGCCGTCCGGCAGTGGCAAGACGACACTGGGGCTGGCGGCGCTCGGCGCTGCACGCGGCGGCGTCAGGCTGGCGGGACGTGTCCTGCTGACGGGCACCGACCTCATCTCGCTGACGCCCGCCGAGCGGCGGACCGCGCGGGCGGGGAAAGCGGCCCATCTGCCCCAGCACCCGGAGAGCGTCCTGGATCCGGTCCGCCGGTCGGGCGGCGCCCTCATGGAACTGGCCGCGCTCGCACACCCCGGCCGAGGTGCCCGCCGAGCCGCTGCGGGCCGGGCACTGGCACGGTCGGGCCTGGAGTGGGAGGCCGTGCGCCGACGTTTCCCGCACCAGCTCTCCGGCGGTCAGCAACAGCGGCTGGCTCTCGCCTCAGCCCTGGTGACCGGCGCGCGGCTGCTGGTCCTGGACGAGCCGACGAGCGGCCTGGACCCGGCTCTCGCGCACGCCATCGGGCGCACCGTACGAGAACTCGCGGACGCCGGGACGGGGGTGCTCCTGCTCAGCCATGACCTGACGGCGGTGCGCGGCACGGCGGACCACGTCATCGTCCTGGAGCACGGCCGGGCCGTTGACGAGGGACCGACGGCAGACGTACTGGGCGACCCGGGTCGCCCAGCGGCTACCGGGCCCCTGTCCGACGCGGGGCCGCCCCGCCATCGGTCCACTCGGGAACTTCTGGCGGCGGAACGTCGCACCGACGAGGGCGGGGCCCCGGGGCCTCGTGCGGAACACCCGGCTCCGGAGAACGGCGCCGGGGTGTCGGCCCACGGCATCGTCGTGCTCCGCCGATCCGCCGCCCCTCTGACCGGGCCGGTGTCCATGACGTTTCCTCCCGGCAGCCGTACCTCGCTGCTCGGACCCTCCGGCTCGGGCAAGACGACGTTCGCCCGGGTGCTGGCCGGGCTGACGACACCGACACGGGGGGAGGTGCGGTACGGCGGCCTGCCGCTCCCGGCCCGCGTCGACCGCCGCCCGGCCGCACAGCGCCGTGCTGTCCAGTACGTGCACCAGAGCAGCGCGGACTCCTTCGAGGTCCACCGCCCGGTCCTGGAACAGCTCGCCGACACGGCCCGGCTGCTCCGAGGCCTGGCTGACGAGGAGGCGACGGCCGATGCGGTCGAAACGGCGGCGGCACTGGGCCTCGACGAGGGGCTGCTGCACCGGCCCCCCGGCCGGCTCTCCGGCGGGCAGCTGCAACGCTGTGCCCTGGTGCGGGCACTGACGGCGCACCCGGCCCTGCTGGTGTGCGACGAGGTGACCCCGGCGCTGGACACCGTCTCCCGGGAGCGGGTCGTCGAAGCCCTGCCCCGCCTGCTCGTCCCGGCCCGCACGGCGCTGCTCTTCATCAGCCACGACCTGCCCGCGGTGCGGATGCTGACCCGGGAGGCCGTGCTGTTCGAAGGGGGCCAAGCCGTGCGGCGCGGGGCCGTGGACGAGATCCTGCCGGCCGGGTGGGCGAGCAGGAGCGGTGCCACAGCGTGATCACACCGGCCCTGGCCGGTGTGATCACCGGGGAGTGGCCGCGCGACGGGACGGGGCGTCCGTCGCGCTCTTTCCCCGTCCCGTCAGGCCACCGCGTCCAGTGCTTTCCTCGCCGCAGCGACGACGGTGCCATCGGTGACGAAGTGGGTGTCCGCGTCGGCGCTCGTCCCGCCGACGCCGAGGGGCACCCAGCCGGCCGCGCGCCGGGGTGTCGCGTGTGACTTGGCGGAGAGGTGCACTCCGGTGGCGCCCGCGGCCAGCAGACCGGCGATGTCCTCGGGGCGCACCCCGCCCCCGGCGGCCACCTCGACTCCGGGAGCCGCCGCAGCCATCGCGGTGAGCGCGGTGCGGCCCTCGATCGCGGTGGGCGCGCCGCCGGACGTGAGGACACGTGCGATGCCGAGCCGCGGCAGTGCCGCGACGGCGGCCACCGGATCGCTCGCCTGGTCCACCGCGCGGTGCAGCGTGATCTGCGCGGCGGATGCGGCGCTGCGTGCCGCGTCGACGATCGTGGTCAGGGCCGGGACGTCGAGGGCGCCTTCGGGGGTCAGCGCCCCGATGACGACTCCGTGGGCACCCGCGCGCAGGAGGGTGCGCACCTCGGCGGCCATGAGGGCGACCTCCTCGCGGTCGTACACGAAGTCGCCGGGCCGGCAGCGGACGAGGACATGGACGGGCAGGCCCGCCGCGGCGACCGCCTCGACGGTCGCCGTCGACGGGGTCAGACCGCCGAGTTCGAGCGCGGTGCACAGCTCGACGCGGTCGGCTCCGTGCTCGCGGGCGGTGCGGGCACCGGCCGGGGAGACGACGGCGATCTCCAGGGCGGGGCGGGTCCTCACTCGGAGTCCCCGGTCAGCGGCCGGTCGGCGGCCGGGACGAGACGGGCGGTCAGGTCCGGATCGGCCATCGCGGGGTCGAAGGGGAACATGGGGCGGCTGATGCGGTGGTGACCGCGGCGGACGAGGTCCTGGTCCACTCCGCCCGGGGAGAGGGCCAACT
>NZ_JBHVWF010000241.1:0-7590 GCF_042882365.1 Streptomyces sp. NPDC058221
CGACTACACCGTGCTGGTCGACCACACCGGCGGGCTGCGGGAGAAGGAGCTCCTGGTCAGCCAGGGCTTCCGGTCCCACGTCATCGACGGCCTCATCCTCAGTCCCATCCATCTGGAGACCGAGGACCTGATGGCGCGTACCGAGACGGCCCCGCTGGTGCTGCTGGGTGAGCGCGAGTACGAGGCGCCGTACGACCACATCGCCATCGACAACGTGGCGGCCGCGCGTGAGGCCGTACGCCATCTCATCGACCAGGGGAACCGGCGGATCGCCTTCCTCGGCTCGCGGACCGGACGGGAGCGGCAGCCCGCCCATCTCCGGCTGCGCGGCTGGCGGGAGGAGCTGGCCGCCGAGGGCATCACCCCCGACGAGTCGCTCGTCGTGGTCACGGACGGCTACGGCCGCGAGGACGGGGCCACCGCGATGGCCGCCCTCCTGGACCGCGGGGAGCAGCCCGACGCCGTGTTCGCGTACAACGACCTCATCGCCATCGGGGCCATGCGCACCCTCTCCGAACGGGGGCTGCGCATCCCGGAGGACGTCGCCGTCGTCGGGTTCGACGACATCGAGGAGAGTCTCTACGGGGCGACCACGCTGACCACGGTCGCCCCCGACAAGGAGGCCATCGCCCGGCTCGCCGTCGACAGCCTCGTCGAACGCCTCTCCGGCGACCCGGTGCCCGCACCCCGGCGGCCCCGGCCCGGCTACCGGCTCATCGTCCGGGAGTCCACCGCAGCCCGGCCGCCCGCCGAGCAGGCCGGACCGTAGCACCCCGCCCGGCACGGCATGCCCCGGCGGGCACGACCGGCCGTACCACCGGCCGCCCCCGCCCCGACCGGCCGTCCGCTCGTCCCAAGGATCTCTGATGCCTCGCCCCACCGTGAACCGCAAACCGTTCGGCGCCCATGGGAACACCGCCGTCGATGTCTGGACGCTCGACTCCGGCACCGGAGTCCGGGCCGAGATCCTCACCTACGGCGGCATCCTGCACCGCCTCACCGTGCCGGACACCGGGGGCGCGCCCGCGTCGGTCGTACGGTCGCTGGCGGCTCTGGACGACTACACGGGCAAGAACCCGTTCTTCGGCGCCCTCATCGGCCGTTTCGCCAACCGCATCGCACACGGCCGCTTCACCCTCGACGGGGCGGCCCACCAGGTCCCCGCCACCGACCGGGGACACGCCCTGCACGGCGGACCGGAGGGCTTCCACACCCGCGTCTGGCAGGCCTCCGGCGAGGCCACCGGCACGGCGGCGGTCCTCCGGCTCACCCTCCACAGCCCCGACGGCGACATGGGGTTCCCCGGAGCGCTGGACGTCACCGTCACCTACACCCTCGACACGGCCGGCACCCTCGCCCTCGACTACACGGCGACCACGGACCGGGCCACCGTCGTCAACCTCACCAACCACTCCTACTTCGACCTCGGCGCGCGGGGCGACATCCTCGGCCACACGCTCCAGGTGGACGCCGACCGCTATCTCCCCGTCGACGAGGACGGCATTCCCGAGGGCCCGGCCGCGACGGTGGACGGCACCCCGTTCGACCTCACCGTCCCCCGCACCGTCGGGGAGCGGATCGCGATCCCCGACGAACAACTGCGCAGGGCAGGCGGCTTCGACCACTGCTGGGTCCTCGCAGAGCCCGGGGCGGACGTGCGCCGGGCCGCCCGGCTCACCGCTCCGGATGCCGAACGGATCATGGAGGTGTGGACCACCGAACCCGGTATCCAGGTCTACACCGCCAACCAGCTCGACGGCACCCTCGCCGCCCCCGGCGGCGGTCGCCACGACCGCCACAGCGCCGTCTGCCTGGAGACCCAGCACCTGCCCGACTCACCGAACCGGCCGGACCACCCCGGCACCGTGCTGCGCCCGGACGAGGTCTTCCGCAGCCGGACCGAGTTCAGGTTCCCGCACCTCCCCGCCACGGCCTGACCCCGCCGCACCCATGGAACGGGCCCGGCCCGCGGATGTCACACACTCCGCGGGCCGGGCCTCCTGATGCGCCGCGCTACTTCGGACACGGACCCGCTGAACCGACCAGCCCCCGGCGCGGCGTTGCTGCCGGGGACGGCACCGCCCGTTGCCCTGACCTTGCGGTGCCCGTCCTGGGAATGCCGGAATGTGCCGGGCTGTTGCGACGTCCATGACCTTCTCTGTTGACGTCACCGTGCGGGGCTACGAACTCGACACCCAGGGCCATCTGAACCAGGCCGTCTATCTCCAGTACGCCGAGCACGCGCGCTGGGAACTGCTGCGGGCCGCCGGGCTGCCCCAGGAGAAGCTGCTGGCCGACGGTGTGGGGCCGGTGGCGCTGGAGGTCACGGTGAAGTTCCGCAAGGAACTGCGCGGCGGTGAGCGGGTACGGGTCTCCTGCCGGTTCGACTACGGCAAGGGCAAGACCTTCACGATGGCGCAGCAGATCCTCAAGGAGGACGGCACGGTGGCGGCGGAGATCACCGGCGTCGCGGGCATCCTCGACCTGTCGACCCGCAGGCTGGTCCCCGACCCGGAGGGCCGCCTGGCCTCGCTCGCCGAGGCCCCGGAGCTGCTGAGCGGCTGACCTGGGCTCAGGACACCTTCCGGCCCGCCCCCATCGCGGCCACCGCCCGGCCGAGGCGGGCGGCCCGGACCTCGGGGGTCCGCGCCGTCAGAAGGCGCATGATCACCAGGTACCGGTCCGACTTCCCGAGCCCGTCGTAGAAGCGGCGCGCCGGTCCGTTCGCCTCCAGGGCGGCGGCGAGGTCGGCCGGGACGGTCGCCGTGCGCTGCGAGGCGTACGCCGCCTCCCACCGGCCGTCCGACCGGGCCGCCTCGACCTGAGCGAGACCGGACTCGCGCATACGCCCGGCCGCGAGGAGCGCCTCGACCTTCTCCACATTGATCTGCGACCACGTGCTACGGGGCCGGCGCGGAGTGATCCGCTGCAGGTAGTACACCTCGTCCCAGGACTTGCGCTGCCCGTCGATCCAGCCGAAGCAGAGCACGGTGTCGATCACCTCGGCCGCGGTCACCGACCGCACACCGGAACCCCGCTTGGCGATCTTCAGCCACAGGCCGGACCGGTCGGCGTGATGCCTCTCCAGCCACCCCTCCAGCTGGTCGGCCCGCTCGAAGGGGTGTGGGCTGTCGGGTGTGCCGGTCATCCTGCGCCTCCTGGGGGAGTGGCCGGGCCGCCTGCCCGTTGCGGATGCCACGCTAGGCGTCATACAGGACAGTTTCCGACCTGTATGGGTGCGCGGCTCATCCGCGCACTGCCGTGTGAGTGGCATCCAACTACGACGGATCTCGTATTATGGGAGCCCCGGACGAAGCGACGATGCGGAGCCACCGTGACCCCTGCCAGCGCCACCGACCAGGCCGTCGGCACCCGCAGGCTCGCCCACCCGGCCCGCGACGAGATCAGGATCGAGTCGGTGCTGCACGCGCTCTCCGACCCCGTGCGGCTGTGTGTCGTACGTGAACTGGCCGCCGCCGAGGGCGAGCTCACCTGCTCCCGCTTCGACCTCCCGGTGACCAAGTCGACCACCACGCACCACTTCAGGGTGCTGCGCGAGAGCGGCATCGTCCAGCAGGTCTACCGGGGCACCGCCAAGATGAACGGGCTGCGCCGCGAGGACCTGGAGGCGCTGTTCCCCGGACTGCTGGACCGGGTGCTCGACGGTGCGAACCGGCAGGCGGAACGTCTGGGCGAGGGCTGACCGCTCGCGTCACCGCTACGGGGGGCCGCCGTCCTGTGCCGCCTCCAGCAGGCCCGGCCAGTCCGGGATCTTGACCGGCCCGCGGCCGAGCGACCGCCCCAGGGCGGCCTCAGCACGTTCGATCGACAGCCAGCCGTCCCATTCCACCGGCCGCAGCCCCCACGCACGCAGCGCGGCCACCGGATCGGGCGCGCAGCGGCGTCCGGCGAGGAGCGGCTCGTCCTCGGCCAGCGAAGCGACCGTCTCCTTCGCACACGACCGGTTCGACCCGATGACCCCGGTCGGGCCGCGCTTGATCCACCCCGCCACGTACTCTCCGGGTGACGGCACTCCGTCGCGCAGCACCCGTCCGGCCCGGTGGGGAACCGTCCCGAGCACCGGGTCGAAGGGCAGGCCGGGCAGCGGCGTCCCCCGGTAGCCGACCGCCCGCAGGACGAGCTGGGCGTCGATCTCCTCGAACGTACCGGTGTCGCGCACCCCGCCGTTGCCGTCCGGTGCCGTACGGGCGAACCGCACACCGGCCACCCGTCCCCGGCGCTCGATGAGTTCGACCGGACGGAGGTAGAACCGCAGCGCGATGGTCCGAGGCGGCGTCCGCCCGGTGGCCGGGGCGCCCGTGGCCCACCCGCGCAGCACGTCGAGGTTCCGCCGCACCATCGCGGGCAGCGCCGGGGCGCCCGGCGCCGTACCGGCACAGGCAGGGTCCAGGGCGAGCTCCGCCGGGTCCACGGCGATCCGTGCCCCGGGGAGCCCGCCGAGCTCCCGGAGCTCCTTGGTGGTGAATCTGGCCTGCGACGGTCCGCGTCGGCCCGCCATGTGGATCTCGCGCACACGGCTGCCGGCCAGGACGCCGAGCGCCGGCTCCGGCACATCGGTCGGCCGCAGCTCATCGGAGCCCCGCGCCAGGATCCGCGCCACATCGACGGCGACATTGCCGACCCCGATCACCACGGCCGAACGGGCCCGCAGTGCGAATCGGGCAGCCGCCGCGTCGGGGTGGGCGCTGTACCAGGAGACGAAGTCGGTCGCCGAGTGGCTGCCGGGCAGCTCCTCGCCGGGGATGCCCAGCGGACGGTCCGTGGCCGCCCCGACGCAGTAGACCACCGCCTGGTAGAGCTCGCCGAGCTGCTGCGGTGACACCCCGCCCCCGCCGGCCGGGACGTTACCGACGAACGTGACCCGGTCGTGCTCCAGCACGGCCCGCAGGTTCTGCTGGAGCGACTTGATCTTCTCGTGGTCCGGGGCGACCCCGTACCGCACCAGGCCGTACGGACAGGGCAGCCGGTCCAGGACGTGCACCCGCACATCGGGCAGCAGTGGCTGGGTCACCAGGGCCTGAGCGGCGTAGATCCCGCTGGGGCCCGAGCCGACGACGGCGACGCGTTGCACGGCGCACCTCTTCCCGGAGGGTGCCTCCAGCATCGCACCGGCGGGCCCGGCGGGGGAGAGGTGCGCCGGGTGTTTCGTCAGGAGGAGAGCGCGCGCATCCGGCCGATTTCGGTGGTCTGCTGGGCGACGACGTCGTCCGCCATCTCCTCGACCTGGACGTTGTTCCCCTCCGACAGCACCTCGGTCGCCATGGTGACCGCCCCCTGGTGATGCGTGATCATCCGCTTGAGGAAGAGCTCGTCGAAGGTCTTTCCCTTCGCGGCCCGAAGCTGTTTCAGCTGCGCGTCGGTGGCCATGCCCGGCATGGTGCCGTGGTCGTGTCCCTCGGCCTGCTCCGTCTGCCCGTTGCGGCTGAGCCAGCCCTTCATGGCACCGATCTCGGGCTGCTGGGCAGAGGTGATGCGCTCGGCGAGCCGCTTGACCGCGGCCGAGCCGGAACGCGCGGCGACCAGGCGGGTGAGCACCAGTGCCTGGGAGTGGTGCTGGATCATCATCCGGACGTAGCGGACGTCCGCGGAGTTGGGGGTGTCCACCCCGGCGGCGGCCTTGGCGGCCTCCGACGCCGAGAGCGTACGCGCGGGCTCGCCCGGCTTCCCGGGGGCCACGACCGAACCGCCGCCGCCCGCCCGGTCGTTCGAGCCGCTGCCACCGCCGCCCGCGTCGCAGCCGGCCGAGGTGAGCACGGCGGCGGTGACGACCGCGGCGAGGGTGATTCCGCGAAAGCGTCGGACCTGACGACGAATCAACAAAGCGACCTCCGTTGATACCTGGGTGGTTGCGCTCTGTCCTAGCACGTCAACGCACAGCTGTGATCAAAAACTTTCATTACGTCTCTGTTGCCAGCTGTTGAGATGCCCATGGCAAGGACGATACTGCCGGGGTCCGTGAACCGGGCAACCACATACGGATCCATGGGAGGACGCAGTGACCTCGTTGCACACCACCCCGGTGCGGCGCAGACGTCTGGGCGTGGCGGCAGCCGCCGCCGGGCTCTTCGCCACTCTGCTGATGGCCGGACCCGCCTCCGCGACACCCGACCCGGGTGACGCGGGCGCCACCCGAACCGAAGTCTCCGCACGTACGGAGGCGGAGGCAGCTGCCGCGATCAAGAGCGGAGAGGTGCCAGGCGTGGACGAGATCGTCCACAGCAGCAACATCACCCATCTCACCAACGTGCCCAAGGACGCGCTCCAGGGACTCAACACGGACCTGGCCTTCCAGGGGAAGTACGCCTTCGCAGGCAACTACGACGGCTTCCGGATCTTCGACATCAGCAATCCGAAGAAGCCGAGGACGGTCGCCCAGGTCCTGTGCCCCGGATCGCAGAACGACATCTCCGTCTCCGGGAACCTGCTGTTCCTGTCCACGGACTCCTCGCGCAGCGACGACTCGTGCGCGAGCACGACGCAGCCCGCCACGGAGAAGTCCTCCTGGGAGGGCATGAAGGTCTTCGACATCAGCGACAAGCGCAGTCCGAAGTACGTCGCCGCCGTCGAGACCGCGTGCGGATCACACACCCACACGATCGGTCCCGAGCGCAACAACGTCTACGTGTACGTCTCCTCGTACTCGCCGAGCGAGACGTTCCCCGACTGCCGGCCCCCGCACGACGGGATCTCGATCATCAAGGTGCCGCGCAAGGCACCCGAGAAGTCCCGCATCGTGAACTTCCCGGTGCTCTTCCCGGACGGCGGGAACCCGGGCGCACCCGACAACCCCGGTGTCTCCAAGACCACCGGATGCCACGACATCACCGTCCTGCCGTCCAAGGACCTGGCGGCCGGCGCCTGCATGGGTGACGGTCTGCTGTTCTCCATCAAGGACCCGGAGAACCCGAAGATCATCGACCGGGTGCAGGACAACGTGAACTTCGCGTTCTGGCACTCGGCGACCTTCAACCAGCGCGCGGACAAGGTCGTCTTCACCGATGAGCTCGGCGGCGGCGGCGCGGCCACCTGCAACGAGGAGATCGGCCCGAAGCGCGGCGCCGACGGCATCTACGACATCGTCGGCAGGGGCGACCACCGCAAGCTGGTCTTCCGCAGCTACTTCAAGATCGACCGCCCGCAGGCCGACACCGAGGTCTGTGTCGCCCACAACGGTTCGATCATCCCGGTCAAGGGCCGTGACCTGATGGTCCAGGCCTGGTACCAGGGCGGAGTCTCGGTGTGGGACTTCACCGACTCCTCGAAGCCCAAGGAGATCGGCTACTTCGAGCGAGGTCCGGTCACCACGGAGGAGGTCACCACGGCCGGGCCGTGGTCGGCGTACTACTACAACGGCTACATCTACTCCAACGACATAGCCAAGGGCCTCGACGTCCTGAGGATCGACGACCGGCGTACCGATCCGGCGAAGCGGGTGCGGACGGACGAGCTCAACGTCCAGACGCAGCCGGACTACTTCGACTGAGCCGTGCGGCAGGCCGGGTCCTGCGGGAGCGGCCGGCCGGACACCCCGGTCGCGAAGAACCGCGACAGCTCCGTGTCTGTCTCTTA
>NZ_JBHVWF010000242.1:0-7583 GCF_042882365.1 Streptomyces sp. NPDC058221
GGGGGGGGTGGTTGGGCGGGCCTCGCGTCCACCCCCTCGCGGGGTTTTCTCGGCGGTCCCGGCGCCCGCCGGCCCCGGGGGCCACGCCGCGCGATACCGTCCCGGGCGGATGACGCCCGGGCCTGGCGAAAGACATGACATGGCAAAGATCCTCTTCGTGGTGACCGGTTCCGACCACTGGACCCTCGCCGACGGAACCCTGCACCCGACCGGCTTCTGGGCGGAGGAGGCCGTCGCGCCCTACGAGCGGTTCAAGGCCGCCGGGTACGAGATCGTCGTCGCCACCCCCGGCGGGGTGGTGCCCACTGTGGACCGGGGAAGCCTGGCGCCGGAGTTCAACGACGGGCAGGAGAACGCCGACAGGGTCGCGAGCGTCCTCGCCTCCATGACCGAACTCCAGCAGCCGGTGAGGCTGGAGGACGTGGACCCGGCGGACTACGCGGCGGTGTTCTATCCCGGTGGGCACGGTCCGATGGAGGACCTGGCGGTGAACGCCGACTCCGGGAGGCTGCTGACCAGGGTGCTGGAGTCGGGGCAGCCGCTCGGCATCGTCTGCCACGCCCCGGCCGCCGTGCTGGCCGCCGTGAAGGACGACGGCACCCATGCCTTCGCCGGCTACCGGCTCACCGGTTTCACCAACACGGAGGAGAGCCAGGCAGGCTTCGCCGACAAGGCCAAGTGGCTGCTCCAGGACCGCCTCGTGGAGATCGGGACCGATTTCCAGGAGGGCGAGCCGTGGGCCCCGTACGTGGTCGTCGACCGCAACCTGGTCACTGGCCAGAACCCGGCCTCCGCCGCGCCGCTCGCGGGCGAGCTGCTCAAGAAGCTCGCCTGACGCCGTCGGGTCAGCCCGCGTCGGTCGCCTGACGCCCGTCGGGTCTGCCCGCGTCGGTCGCCTGCCCCCGAGGGGCGGAAGGAGCCGAAGCGGTCGACCCGCCGGCCGGTACGCGGGCCGAAGAAGTACCGTCTGCCGACACCGACCCGCCGCAGTGTCGGTTCGACGGTGCCGTCGACCACCCGTCCCTCCCCAGGCGTTCAGTGGCCCAGGGCATCTGCACTCTCGACAACACCCACATCCCGGGGGCGGAGAGCCAGAGAGGCCAGTACGATCTCCCGCGCGGTTCGGACCGTGGCCGGGAGGGCCGCCGGGTCCCGGCCGACGCGTTCGGTGCCGGCGCGCATGACACCTGACAGCAGCTCCACGGCGAGAGGCACATCGCCGACATCGCGGAACTCTCCGCGGGCGATACCGTCCCGCACGACGTCTTCCACCTTGAGCACGATCGCGTGGAAGGGGTTGTCCGCCCCCTCCGGCACATCGGTGACCGGCCGGCCCGATCCCGGGCGGAACATCAGATGCAGGGCCGGGTCTGCGGATGCCTCCAGGACCACGTCAATGATCTCCAGCAGTCGATCCGCGGCAGGGCACGCGGGCCGTGCGGCGATCGTGGCCACGCGCTGGATCGCCGGGCGGCCGGCCCTCCGGGTCAGCGCCAGAACCAGAGCGGTCTTGTCGCGGGCGTAGTTGTACAAAGTGTTGCGCGCAAGGCCGGCGCGGGCCGCGATATGCCCCATGGTGATCGAGTCGTAGTCGCGCTCGAGCAGCAACTGCCGTGTCGCCTCGGCGAGATCGGCCCACACCATCTCGTGGTGCTCATCGAGGCTGGCTCCCCGTATACGCGGCATCCGGTCCTCTTCCCTTTTCGCGGCTTCGCGCTTCCGCCTGACCCCGGGCGTCCCGGCGGCGTCCCGTGAAGCGACGTTCGATCTAGCGTGCCTGCTCAGGGGGGAGCGCCGCGCCCGCCAGATGTGCGTTCTCCTGGTGGGCGGCGGTCAGCTTCACGCGGCTGAGTCGCCAGCCGTCCACTGTGCGGACCGCCTCGTTGTCGTAGAAACCGACCACCAGCCAGCGGTTGGGCCCTCCGTCGGCGGCCTCGTCCGAGACCCAGTGTTCGGCCCGGACGTGCGCGTGGATCGTTGCGCGGTCGCCATCGATGTCGACGACGTGACCCGTGATGGCATGGTGGGTCGCCGCGAAGGGCGCGAAGGAGCCGCGGAGGACCTCGACGTAGTCGCCGAGGGGTGTCTCCATCGGCGGAATGCCGGCGACCGATTCGAAGTCGACGGTGAGTGGATCGGTATGGACGAGGCGGGGCAGCTCGTCGAAGTCCTTCTTGTCCGCGATATCGGCATAGCGGCCGAACAATTGGATGATTTCGGCACGATCGGCTTCTGCGCTCACAGGGGCCTCTTTCGTTTCGCTGTGCGGCGACGCACGCGACAGAGCGTCCGTTCCGCCGCGTTCGCCATGGCGCCGTACACGCCGACACTTTTAAGTGACAACCTGTCGTAAACATTACGACAGGTTGTCGTAAAAGCAAGCCCGTGGTCACTGAAGAGGTCTGCCGGGGTCAGTCCAGTGATGCGCTCGCCGTACGCAGCTCTTCCAGGGCCGCCCGGGTGTACCCGGCGAGTTCGTCCCCGGCGTCACGGA
The DNA here is from genome assembly GCF_042882365.1 of Streptomyces sp. NPDC058221. NCBI lineage: Bacteria > Bacillati > Actinomycetota > Actinomycetes > Kitasatosporales > Streptomycetaceae > Streptomyces > Streptomyces sp. NPDC058221. The sequence goes on from NZ_JBHVWF010000242.1 coordinate 2,495, forward strand.
CACCCTCGGACCATTCGGCGTAGCCCCGTTTGAAGGCGAGGATGCCCAGCTCGCCCGCGAGGGCCGCGGTCGGTTCAGGTGTGCCGCGGGCGATCAGGGCGGCTGTCGCCGCGGCTGCGAGGCTGACGCCCTTGAGGGCGTCACGCTCCTGGAGTTCGGCGCTGGCGGCGACGGCCGCCTTCAGGCGCGGGGCGAGCTCGCGATTCATGGGGCCCATCGCGCTTGAGGCGCGCTCAAGACCGGCGGCGACCGCATCGAGCGGACCGGCGTCGGCGGGCGCCTCCGTGATGCCCTCGGTCAGCAACCGGCTCAGCGTCTCCTGTCCGGCCACCAGCAGCTCGCGCTTGTCGGGGAAGTGCCGGAAGAAGGTGCTCTTGGTGACCCCGGCGCGCTCGGCGATCTGCGCGACCGTTGTGGCGTCGTACCCCTGCTCGGTGAACAGGTCGACGGCGGCCACTACGAGGCGTTCGCGTGCGCCTGGTTCCCATCGACTCATGGGTCCATTCTATGTGATGGGACTCTTGTCCCATTACTTTGCTAGAGTGATGGGACAAGAGTCCCATCACTTACGGGAGAGTCTTATGCGCGTCTTTGTCACTGGTGGCACCGGACTGATCGGTTCCGCCGTCGTCGCAGAGTTGCTGGGCAACGGTCACACCGTGCTCGCGCTGGCCCGCTCCGACGCTTCCGCGCTGGCCGCCGAGAAGGCCGGCGCGGACCCGCTCCGGGGAGGTCTCGCCGATCTGGACGTTCTTCGAGCCGGTGCCGGTCAGGCCGACGGGGTGATCCACCTGGCCTTCGGCAACGACTTCAGCAGCCCCGAGGCCCTCGCGAAGACGGTCGCCGAGGAAGGTGCCGCCCTCGCGGCTCTCGGTGAGGCGCTCACCGGCAGCGACCGCCCCTTCGTAGTCGTCTCGGGCACCCCCTACGTGCCGGGCCGAGCCTCCACCGAGGCCGACCCGCCGGCCACCGACGGGCCGGTCGGTGGCCGTGGTCGCGCGGTCACGGAAGTTCTGGACCTGGCCTCGCGCGGAGTCCGGAGCTCGGCCGTGCGCCTGCCGCGCACGGTTCACAACCAGGGCACGGGCGGGTTCGCCGGAATGCTGACCGGCATCGCACGCCAGAGCGGAGTGTCCGGCTACGCGGCCGACGGCTCGCAGCGTTGGCCTGCCGTGCACGCGCTCGACGCGGCCGTCCTCTTCCGGCTCGCCCTGGAGCGGGCGCCGGCCGGCAGCTCCTGGCACGCCGTGGCCGACGAGGGGGACAAGGTCCGTGACATCGCCGCGGTGATCGGCCGACGGCTGGGCCTGCCGGTCGAGTCGGTGCCACCGGAGACCTATGGCCCGCTCGGCCCGATCTTCGCGACCGACCAGCCCTCGTCCAGCACCCACACGCAGCAGGCGCTCGGATGGGCACCGAAGCACCCCGGCCTGCTGGCGGACCTGGAGAACATCCAGCCCTGACCTGGCTGGTCCTGCGCCTGGTCGACAAGGGGTGGCCCGGCCATGTGGCCGGACCACCCCTTCGGGCACGCAGCCGTCAGGCGGGCGCCGGGCCGGGAGCCTTGTGGGCCCTGCCGGTCTCGCGGAGGGCCAGCAGGCCGGTGACCGCGATCAGTGCCGACGTCACAGACCGTGGATGCCGAACGCGGCGGTGAGGGGTCCGTGGTGGGCCAGGACGTTGATCATGTCGCCGAACGGGGCGACGGCCTCCATCAGCAGGACCCGGCCCAGGGCGCGGCGGTGTCCCGTCACCGGTATCTCACCGCACCCACGCCCTGAAGAACGCGCCGAGGCACCCACCGCGACCTCGGCCACGGCGTTGCAGCTGGTCCCGGGTGAGCCAGGTGTGCTGTTCTGGTGTCGCCAACTTCTATCCCGGCCGGCTGCTCGACCTGATCGTCAACAACGAGGTCACTCCGGCCGTCAATCAGATCGAGACCCATCCCTTCTTCCAGCGCGCCGGCTACCAGGACCTCATGCGTGAGCACGGCGTGAAGATCCAGTCCTGGGGCGGCTTCGCCGAAGGCAGGAACGACCTGTTCACCAACCCCCTCCTGGCCGAGATCGGCAAGGAACACGGCAAGTCGGTCGCCCAGGTCGTTCTGCGCCGGCTCACCCAGCGCGGCGTCATCGCCATCCCCAAGTCCGTGCGCGCCGAGCGCATGGCCGAGAACCTCGACGTCTTCGACTTCCGGCTCACGGACGAGCAGATGGCTCGGATCGCCACACTCGACACCGGCAGCTCGCTCTTCTTCGACCACCACGACCCCGAGATCGTCAGCTGGCTCGCCGAGCGCCGTCTGGACGCCTGACCCGGACCTGCCGTCCAGGGGCGAGCGGCGGCGCGCCGGCCGTTCGTGTGCTGCCGCGCTCGCCTTCGTCTTCTTCCCGCGTCACGAACGCATCCGGGGCGCATGCGCCCCGTTGTCATCTCCACGGGTGTCGGTCAGCTCCCGACCTCGTTCTTGTCGCCGCCCCAGAGCGTGTGGAAGACGCCCTCGCGGTCGGTGCGGTGGTAGGTGTGTGCGCCGAAGTAGTCGCGCTGGCCCTGAGTGAGGGCGGCGGGCAGGCGTTCGGCGCGCAGGGAGTCGTAGTAGGCCAGGGTGGCGGCGAAGGCCGGGGTGGGGACGCCCTGGGTGACGGCGGTCGCGATCACGCTGCGCCAGTCGTCCTGGGCGGCGGCGATCTCTTCGGCGAAGCTCTTGTCGGAGAGGAGACTCGGCAGCTCGGGCCGGCCTTCGTAGGCGCTGGTGATCCTGTCGAGGAACGCGGCCCGGATGATGCACCCGCCGCGCCAGATCGCGGCGATCCGGCCGAGGTCGATGTTCCAGTCGTACTGCTCGCTGCCGGCCGCGATCTCGTGGAAGCCCTGGGTGTAGGCGACGATCTTCGAGGCGTACAGGGCCTGCTCGACCCGGTCGGCGAATGCCGCCGCCTCGTCCTCACCGAGCGTGCGGGCGGTCGGACCGCCGAGGTGGCGTGCGGCGTCACGGAGGTCGGCGTGGCCGGAGACGGAGCGGGCGAAGACCGCCTCGGCGATGCCGGAGACGGGCACGCCCAGGTCGAGGGCGATCTGTACGGTCCAGCGGCCGGTGCCCTTCTGCTCCGCCTGGTCGAGGACGACATCGACGAAGGGCTTACCGGTCGCCGCATCGACATGCGAGAGCACCTCGGCGGTGATCTCGATGAGGTAGGAGTCCAGGCGCCCTGTGTTCCAGTCGCGGAAGATGCCGGCGATCTGTGCGGGGGAGTAGCCGGCCACCGCGCGCAGCAGGTCGTACGCCTCCGCGATCAGCTGCATGTCCGCGTACTCGATGCCGTTGTGCACCATCTTGACGAAGTGACCGGCGCCGTCCGGACCGATGTGCGTGGTGCAGGGCGTGCCGTCCTGCGCCTTCGCCGCGATCCTCTCCAGCATCGGCCCCAGTGACTCATACGATTCGGCCGAACCGCCCGGCATGATGCTCGGCCCGTTCAGCGCACCCTCCTCACCGCCCGAGATGCCGGCGCCGACGAAGTGGATACCGCGCTCCCGCAGCTCCTTCTCGCGGCGCCGGGTGTCCTCGAAGTGGGCGTTGCCGCCGTCGATGACGACATCGCCCTCGTCCAGCAACGGGGCGAACTCCTGGATCACCGCGTCCGTGGGCTCACCCGCCTTCACCATGACGACGAGGCGGCGGGGCCGCTCCAGCGCCGCGACGAACTCCTGCGGTGTGCGCGCGGGGACGAAGTCCCCCTCGTCGCCGAACTCCTCGACCAGGGCGTCGGTCTTCGCGGCCGTGCGGTTGTGGACCGCGACCGTGTAGCCGTTGCGGGCGAAGTTGCGGGCCAGATTGCGGCCCATCACCGCGAGTCCGGTGACGCCGATCTGCGCAGTGCCGCTCATCTGTGTGCTCCTGCAATCTGTTGGGAGAGGCCGGGATGCCCGGATCTCCAGTATGGATACGGGACCGGGGGACGGCCTGTTCAGCGACGGACGGCCGGAGGCGGACCGGTGGCGGAGCCGGTGTGCGCCGGTCCCGGGTACGCGCCGGTACCCTGTCGCGATGCCGCACCACGACCCGCTGTCCCGCGCCCTGCACGACCAGGGGCCGCCGGGGCTCAGCCCGCTGCCGCCGGCGGCCGAGGACCTGCTGCTGTCGTTGTCCGCCCCGCCGCGGCTCGCAGCGCATCTGCGTCTCGTCCACGATGTCGCCCATCAGCTGACCGAGTGGATGCCGCTGCACTGCCCGGGGCTCGCCTTCGACCGCGAGGCCGTGCTCTTCGGAGCGGCGACCCACGACGTGGGCAAGGCCGTACATCTGGCCGAGCTGGCCGGTCCCGGTTCGGCGCACGAGGACGCCGGCCAGGAACTGCTGCTGGCCCACGGCTTCGATGCCTCGCGTGCCCGCTTCGCCGCCACCCATGCCTCCTGGACACGATCCGGGGTGACCTTCGAGGACCTGCTCGTCAGTACGGCCGACAAGATCTGGAAGAACAGGCGTGTCCCCGAACTGGAGGACCTGGTCGTCACCCACCTGGCGCGGGCGAGCGGCAGGGAGCGCTGGGAGGAGTTCCTCGCGCTCGACGACACCCTCGGCCGGATCGGTGAGGGCGCCGATTCACGCCTCGCCCACCAGGCGTCCTTTCCGGTATACGCCTGACCGCGGTGCCGGGCCGTCGCCGGGCGCACGTGACCGGGCGCCCGGGAGCGGTCCGGCCCGGCCGGTGCGAATCCCCGTGCCCGGGCCTTCTGCGGGTGCGCTCCCCGCCTTCCGGGCCTGAACGCGAACCCGTCCCGCCCCTGCTGTCATTCACCAACTCTTGACACCCCCTCAGCGGCGGCGCAACACTGACCATGCCTGGGAGAGCGCTCTCCCAACTCGCCGGGCACCGCTCGCTCCGTCCACCGGGAGCCTTGGCTCCATGAGTCCGCGCGCCGAGCCGGGCGCTGATCTCGTGGAACCGCCCGTGCCGTCCCAAGTCCCCGCTGACGGTGCGGTGCGGAAAGTCCGGGGGGGGGGAGGGTTAAGGTGTGCGCCCCGGGGGGCGGGGGGTGTGGGGGCTGCGGCGGGGGGGGGCGCCCGGGCGGGGGCAGGGGGAAGCGC
>NZ_JBHVWF010000243.1:0-7570 GCF_042882365.1 Streptomyces sp. NPDC058221
GTCGATGGGACCGTGGCGGCGGGAGACGTCCGCGCGCGGGATCACACGCTCGGGGGCGCTCCTTCGATCGGGCGTCCGACAATGCCGGGCCGCTTCTGCCACGGCAGCGGACCGCCCGGCGGCCGGTAGCCGACGCCGAGTGCGTCAAGCCGCGCGTAGTGCGTGGCCATTCGCTGTTCGAACCCGGCGAAGTCCCGGTCCGCCGAGGCCGGCAGGGCGGACCAGGCGACCTCTGCGAAGGCCGCGAGGCGCGGGAAGACCTGGTAGTCGACGCGGGCCCGGTTCTGCATGACCTCGGTCCAGACGTTGGCCTGGGTGCCCAGGATGTGACGGGCCGCCTCCTCGCTCAGGCCCGGCGGCACGGGTTCGAAGCGGTAGACGTCCTCCAGGGTCCGGACGTATCCGATCGGCATCGGCTCGTCGGGGCCGCCGTGCTGACGGTGGTCCAGATAGACCTGCTGCTCCGGGCACATCACGACGTCGTGCCCGGCCTCGGCTGCCGCGATCCCGCCCCCGTAGCCGCGCCACGAGGAGACGGCCGCACCGTCGGCGAGTCCGCCCTCCAGGATCTCGTCCCAGCCGATGAGGCGGCGGCCCCGTGCGGTGAGCCAGCTGTCGAAGTGGCGGATGAACCAGGACTGGAGCTCGTCCTCGTCGGCCAGGCCGAGTTCCTTGATACGGGCCTGGGCCGTCGGCGACTGCTTCCACTGGTCCTTGGGGCATTCGTCGCCGCCGACGTGGATGAACGGCGAGACGGTGGCCGGGAAGAGGCCGAGGAGTTCCTCGAACACGCCTTCGTAGAAGCGCAGAACGCCGTCGGTGGGGGCCAGGACGTTCGGGGTGACGCCCCAGTCGTCCCAGACGGACAGGGCGGTGGTGTCGATGACGTCGGTGTTGCCCAGCTCCGGGTAGGCGCTGATGGCGGCCTGCGAGTGGCCCGGGATGTCGATCTCGGGGACGACCCGGATGTGCCGCGCGGCGGCGTACGCCACGATCTCGCGGATGTCGTCCTGGGTGTAGTAGCCACCGTGCGGGGTGTCGTCCCACAGCTCGGAGGCCCGGTGGCCGTGCTTCGTACGCGACCGCCAGGAGCCGACCTCGGTCAGGCGCGGGTAGCGCTTGATCTCGACGCGCCAGCCCTGGTCGTCGGTGAGGTGGAAGTGGAAGACGTTCAGCTTGTGGGCGGCGAGGAGGTCGAGCTGGCGCAGGACGTCGGCCTTGGGCATGAAGTGCCGTGCCACGTCGAGCATCAGACCCCGCCAGGCGAAGCGGGGACGGTCCTCGATGGTGCAGCTCGGCACCGTCCAGACCCGGTCCGGGTCCACCGGCGCGTTCCGGTGGGCATCCGGGCCGAGCAGCTGGCGCAGCGTCTGGACACCCCAGTGCAGCCCGGCCGGGGCGGCGGCCCGCAGGGTGACGGCGTCGGCGTCCGCGGTGAGCCGGTAGCCCTCGGGCCCCAGCTCGTCCGCGGCCCCGGGGTCGAGCCGCAGCCGGATCGCCCGCCCCGTCCCGCCCGGTGCGAGCGGCAGGCCGGTCGCGGCGCCCACGCCGGCGCGCAGCAGGCGTGCGGCATCCTCGGTGCCGGCGGGCGCGTCGACCGAGGTGTCCTGATCCAGCACGAAGCCGGCCGCGTCGGGGAGGTATTCGGCGCGCAGGGGCGCCGGGATCAGATCGGCCACGTCAGTCCTTAACCGCTCCGCCCAGTCCCGAGACCAGGCGTCGCTGTACGAGTACGAAGAAGACCAGCACGGGAACGGTCATCACCGTCGAGGCTGCCATGATCCCGCCCCAGTCGTTCTCGTCGGGTTTGAAGAAGACCAGCAGCGCCATCGGAAGCGTCGACTGGGAGGTGTCGCTGATGATGAACGACTTCGCGAAGAGGAAGTCGTTCCAGGTCGAGATGAACGAGAAGACGCTGGTCGCCACGAGTCCGGGGAAGACCAGCGGGAAGAGGATCTGCCACAGGAAGCGGGTGCGGCTCGCCCCGTCGATGTAGGCCGCCTCCTCCAGGGCGTCCGGGACGGCCTTGACGAAGCCGCGCAGCATCCAGATCGCGAACGGCAGCGAGAAGGCCAGGTGCGGCAGGATCAGCGAACCGAGGGTGTTCAGCTGGCCGAAGTCCCGCATCAGGAAGAACAGCGGGATCGTCAGCGCCTCGACCGGCACCATCTGCGCCACCAGGAACATGATCAGCAGAGTGGTGCGGAAGCGGAATCTGAACCGGGTCACCGCCGTCGCCGCCAGGAAGGCGATCAGCGCCGAGACGATGACGACCGTGCCGGCGACGAGCAGGCTGTTGAGGAAGTAGCGCCCGAAGTCCTGCTGCTGGAAGACCCGGCGGAAGGAGTCCAGGGACGGCGACAGCGTCCACGGCCTGGGGTGCGCCGACTGGATCTCACCGGCCGGCTTGAAGGCCGAGAGCACCATCCAGTACAGCGGGAAGGCCACGGCGGCGGCGATCAGCAGGGCAGCGGCCTCGGCGGCGAGCCGGCCGGGCCGGCGGACGCGCAACAGGGACGGCAGGCTCACAGTTCCTCCCCCTGGCGCCTCACCAGGCGCAGATAGACCAGCGTGACCGCCAGCAGGATCACCAGCATCACGACGCCGATCGCCGAGCCGAGGCTGTACTGCGAGGACGCGAACGCCTTCTGGTACGCGTACACGTTGAGCACCAGGTTCTGGCCGGCGATGCCGCCGCCGTTGGTCATGACGTAGATCTGGGTGAAGACCTTGAAGTCCCAGATGATCGACTGAATGGTGACGACGACCAGGATCGGCCGCAGCATCGGGGCGGTGACCGACCGCCAGATCCGCCACTGCGAGGCGCCGTCCAGCGACGCCGCCTCCAGCACCTCGGTGGGAATGGCCCGGATGCCCGCGTAGACGGTGACCATCACGAACGGGAACGAGCACCACAGGACTTCGAGGAGCACCAGCGCGAAGGCGCTGTAGCGCCCGTACGTCCAGGAGAAGTCACCGAGCCCCAGCACCCGGTTGACCGGTCCGAAGTCGGCGTCGAAGAGGAAGACCCAGACGGTGGAGCCGGTGATCGCGGGGGTCGCCCAGGCACCGAGCGCGGCCATCATCAGGGCGAGCCGCGGCACGGCCCGCACCCGGGTCAGCAGGACGGCCAGTGCGCAGCCGACCATCAGGGTGGCCAGCACGCAGAGCGCCGCGAAGACCACGGTGGCCAGCAGCACCTGCCAGAACTGGCTGTCGTGGAAGAGCGTCGCGTAGTTGCCGAACCCCTGGAAGGTGGCCGGCTCGCCGCCGCTCACCTGGGCCTGGGTGTACTCCAGGAAGGAGATCAGGCCGAGCTGGTAGATCGGGTAGACCAGCAGCCCGCCGAGGAGGACGAGCGCGGGCAGGAGGTAGAGCCAGGGGGTCCAGCCGGACCGCCTGGCGGGCGAGGCCGGGCGGCGCCGGAGCGGGCGGGGGGAAGGGCCGCCCGCTCCGGACGTGCGGGGCGCCTTGTACGCCGTGCTGTTCGCCGTCATCGTCAGCCCGCGTCGGCGAACGCGGCGTCCATCTTCTTCGCGGCGTCGTCCGAGGCCTTCGCCACGTCCTTACGGCCGCTGACGATCTCCTGGAACATCGTCGGCAGGATCAGCGAGGAGTCGATCTGGCCCCAGGCCGGCGAGGCCGGGACGAACTTGGCGCCCGCGCCGAGCGTCTTGACGAACGGTTCGACGAAGGGCTCCTTCTTCGCGGCGGCGGCCAGCACGTCCGTGTACGTCGGCAGGAAGCCCATCGCGTCGAACATCTTCGCCTGGGTCTCCTTGCCGGTCAGCGCCTTCATCAGGTCGACGGCGAGGGTGCGGTGCCTGCTGCTCTTCAGTACGCCGATGTTGTTGCCGCCCGCGAACGCCGGGGCCACGGAGTTCTTCGCCACTCCCGGGAGCGGCACCACCGCGTACTTTCCCTTCACCGTGCCGGCTTCGACGGCCGCGTGGCTGAAGTCGCCGCCGATGGCCATGGCTGCCTTCCCGGAGGCGAAGGCGGTGACGGTCGCGTTGCCGCCCATGGCGGCGCACTTGGCGGCCGGGCAGTTGGAGTCGCCGAAGAGCGAGGTGTAGGCGGCGATGCCCTTGCGGGCCTTCGCACTGTTGATGGCCGCCTTGTAACCGGATCCGCTCCCGTCGGCCAGTTCGCCGCCGTTGGCCCAGATGAACGGCATCGCGCCGTAGGTGTACGCGCCGCCCACCGCGAGTCCGTACAGGCCGGGCTTCTTCTTGTGGATCTTCTTGGCGGCGGAGATCAGCTCGGCCTGGGACTTGGGCGCCTCGATCCCCAAGTCCTCGAAGATGTCGGTGCGGTAGTAGAGCGCCCTGACGCCGACGAAGAGCGGGGCTCCGTAGATCTTCCCGTCCACCGTCACGGACTGCTTGGCGGTCGGGTCGGTGTCCTTGGCGTCCGCCCAGGCCCCGAACTCGGCGCTGATATCGGCCAGTCCGCCGTCCTTCACATAGCCGGCGGTGTCCGTGTTGCCGTACTCGATCAGGTCGGGGGCGCTCTTGGGGTCGTTGAAGGCGGCCTTGACGCGCTGGGCCCGGGTCTCCACCGGTATGTACTCGATTTCGACCTTCGCGCCCTTGTGGGCCTTCCCGAAGCCGGCGACCGCGGCGTCGACGACCTTCTGCTTGGGCTTGTTGCCCACCTCCTGGAACAGCCAGACACGCAGAGTGCCGGTCTTCTCGTCCCCCTTGGCGCCGGTGTCGGAGGTCTGCGGCGCGCAGGCGGTGGCGGTGAGACCCGCCAGCACAAGCGCCGCAGCCGGGGCGGCAATTCGGGCAGAAAGCTTCATCCGGACCCCTACCGGTAGGCGTTGCAGCATGCGCAACGCACGTTTCGTTCTGCACAACTGGCAGGAGGGTAGGTCTAGACGAAGTCCCCGACAAGTGGTCTCAACCACTCTGTGACCCGGGGAAGCAGCCCGTGCAACGCGGCACGTGCCCCGGACGACGAAGAACCCCCGGGGCGCGCGGCTGCGTGCCCCGGGGGTCACCCGGACAGGTCGGTTCTGCTACTGCGGACTACTTCTTGCTGTCCTTGCCGCCCTTGCCCTTGTCCTTGTCCTTGTCGCCGCCGGCGCCCATGGACTCGTAGATCTCCTTGCACATGGGGCACACCGGGTACTTCTTGGGGTCGCGCCCCGGTACCCAGACCTTGCCGCACAGTGCGACCACGGGGGTGCCCTCCAGGGCACTCGCCATGATCTTGTCCTTCTGTACGTAATGGGCGTAGCGCTCGTGGTCGCCGTCGCCGTTCGACACCTGTGGCGTCGGCTCCACGAGGGTTCCCGTACCTGCCCCGCGCTCGGGCTCAAGAGTGCTCATAACCGCCAAGCGTACTGAAAGCCCGGCGCATCAGTTCAGCGAAGGGTCGTCGGGATAGGTGGCGATCATGGCCAGCTCGCTGCGCTGGCGGCGCAGGACCGCTCTCCAGAGGCCCTCCGGATTCGGTGACGAGACGTCCCCGGGCTCCGACTCGACGACGTACCAGGCGCCCTCGGACAGTTCCGACTCCAGCTGTCCGGGCCCCCAGCCGGCGTATCCGGCGAAGATCCGCAGCGAGCCGAGGGCCGCCGCCAGCAGTTCGGGCGGCGCCTCCAGGTCCACCAGGCCGATCGCCCCGTACACCCGGCGCCAGCCGAGGGGGCCCTCGTCCCCGGGGATCACCGCCACGCCGAGCGCCGAGTCCAGGGAGACCGGGCCGCCCTGGAAGACGACGTCGGGCTCGCCGGTCAGGCCGGCCCAGGACATCAGGATGTCACCGACACCGACCGGGGTCGGGCGGTTCAGGACCACGCCGAGCGAGCCCTCCTCGTCGTGGTCGAGGAGCAGCACCACCGCGCGGTCGAAATTCGGGTCCGCCAGGGCGGGTGCGGCCACGAGCAGCCGCCCTGTGAGCGAGGACACCTCGGTCATGGCAGAAATGATCCCGCATCTTCGGCTTCCGTGGGGGACAAGTGACTCCCTCGTCGCGGTGGGTGCCCGAGCGCAGCTCAGGGCGCACGGATGCACAAGGAGCGCACAGCCGGACCGCTATCCGGACGGTGACCCTCCGCAAGATCGAGGCTGCGGAGCGTGTTGTGGCGGATTCATGACCTTCTCGCACCCCCCGTTCTCTTACGGAACCGGGGTGTGCGGCCATTACCCTTTCGATTGGCCCCCTGCCCGACCACTCCGGAACGCGAGATTCATGACCGGCACAGACGATGTCCTGCTTGTCCACGGCGGAACCCCGCTGGAGGGTGAGATCCGCGTCCGAGGCGCCAAGAACCTGGTGCCGAAGGCAATGGTCGCCGCGCTGCTCGGCAGCGGGCCCAGCCGACTGCGCAACGTGCCCGACATCCGCGATGTGCGGGTGGTCCGCGGACTGCTCCAGCTGCACGGTGTGACGGTCCGCCCGGGTGACGAACCCGGCGAGCTGATCCTCGACCCCACGCACGTCGAGAGCGCGAACGTCGCCGACATCGACGCCCACGCGGGCTCGTCGCGCATCCCGATCCTCTTCTGCGGCCCGCTGCTGCACCGGCTGGGCCACGCGTTCATCCCGGGGCTCGGCGGCTGCGACATCGGCGGCCGGCCGATCGACTTCCACTTCGACGTGCTGCGCCAGTTCGGCGCGACGATCGAGAAGCGGGCGGACGGCCAGTACCTGGAGGCCCCGCAGCGGCTGCGGGGCACCAAGATCCGGCTGCCGTACCCGTCGGTGGGCTCCACCGAGCAGGTGCTGCTGACGGCCGTACTGGCCGAAGGCGTCACCGAGCTGTCCAACGCGGCCGTGGAGCCGGAGATCGAGGACCTCATCTGCGTACTGCAGAAGATGGGCGCGATCATCTCCATGGACACCGACCGGACCATCCGGATCACCGGTGTCGACCGTCTCGACGGCTACACGCACCGCGCGCTTCCGGACCGCCTGGAGGCCGCCTCCTGGGCGTCCGCGGCACTGGCGACCGAGGGCAACATCTACGTCCACGGGGCGCAGCAGCGCTCGATGATGACGTTCCTGAACACCTTCCGCCGGGTCGGCGGCGCCTTCGAGATCGACGACGAGGGCATCCGCTTCTGGCACCCGGGCGGCGCGCTGAACGCCATCGCGCTGGAGACGGACGTGCACCCCGGCTTCCAGACCGACTGGCAGCAGCCGCTGGTCGTGGCGCTGACGCAGGCCGCCGGCCTGTCGATCGTGCACGAGACGGTGTACGAGTCCCGGCTCGGCTTCACCTCGGCGCTCAACCAGATGGGCGCGCACATCCAGCTCTACCGCGAGTGCCTGGGCGGTTCCGACTGCCGCTTCGGCCAGCGCAACTTCCTGCACTCCGCGGTCGTGTCCGGGCCGACGAAGCTGCAGGGCGCGGATCTGGTCATCCCCGACCTGCGCGGTGGCTTCTCGTACCTGATCGCCGCTCTGGCGGCGCAGGGGACGTCCCGGGTGCACGGGATCGATCTGATCAACCGAGGCTACGAGAACTTCATGGACAAGCTGGAGAAGCTCGGCGCGAAGGTCGAGCTGCCGGGCGGTTCGCTCGTCTGACGCACGGTCTCCAGGACGGTCGAGGGCC
>NZ_JBHVWF010000244.1:0-7553 GCF_042882365.1 Streptomyces sp. NPDC058221
CACCCCTGCGGGCTTTCCTCCGGGCGCTTCCCTTCGGTCTTGCGTTTCCGACTCTATCAGACTCTTTCGTGTCCGATTCCCGGTCGAAGCGGGATCGCTTTCCAGGAATTCGCTTTCGCGCTTTCCCTTTCGGCGTGTTCACTACTTTAGCCGATTCCCCCGGTGACTCATAATCGAGTCGATGGACTGAATTTCGGCATGCCGAAATTCGCACCCGCTGGGGTGAATCGTAGGTAGTGGTTGGCTGCTTCGAGTGGCCCGGCATGAGGTCCGATGGACCAAACCGTTGGCTGTACCCGTGTCAAGCGGCTCGGACTACATTAGGGGCCCCGTACGGGCGAGTCAAGTTGACCTACGGCGAGGTACGTGTGCTCGGTACGGGCTCACCGTGGGGTCTCCGTCGACCCAGAATCGCCAGGGATGGGTGGCTCCGTCACCCCCCACTCCGGTTCGCGGGCCGCTGCGTACCTGGTCGCGGGGTGGAGGGGTGCCGTGGAGTACGGAGAGGACGGCACCCGGGTGGGCGATGGCGTCGGTGCCGTCGAGCGCGCGGTCGACGTCCAGGGCCGTCGCGAGCCGGGCCGGCCCTTTGGCCAGTTCTCGGTCGTTTCGGGCCGAGACTCGACGTTTGCGGGTGAGGTCGGCGCCCGTATGGATGTCTCCGGCCCTGAGGAGCACCCCGCTCGCCATCCCCTCCGGCCCGCACACCAGGTTCAGGCAGTGCCACATGCCGTAGGTGAAGTAGACGTATGCGTGTCCGGGCGGTCCGTACATCACGTTGTTGCGCCGGGTCCGGCCGCGGAAGGCGTGCGATCCGGGGTCGATCTCTCCCGCGTACGCCTCCACCTCGGTGATGCGCAGCTCGATCGGCCCCTCCGGGGTACTGCGGACCAGCGTCCGGCCCAGTAGATCCGGCGCCACGTCCAGTACGGGGCGGTCGAAGAAGTCCCGCGTGAGCGGCTTACGGTCCTGGCCCTCGATCATGAAATCCGAGGCTACCGGGAACCGACTACGGCCATCGCGCGTATGTAGTGGTCAGGACCAAGGAGGAGTAAACATGGGCTTCAAGCGGCTGCTCGCGAGCATGGGTGCCGGCGGTGCCTCGGTGGAGACGGAGCTGACCGAGCTCAACGTCGTACCGGGTGGGGTCGTCCAGGGTGAGGTGCGGATCCAGGGCGGATCCGTGGACCAGCATGTCGAGGGGCTCTCCGTCGGCCTGCAGGCCCGGGTCGAGGTCGAGGGCCAGGACCAGGAGACCAAGCGGGACATCGAGTTCACGAAGCTGCGTCTCGGCGGCGCTCTCGACGTGCGGGCGGGAGCGGTGCACGTCGTCCCGTTCGGGCTCGAGATCCCCTGGGAGACGCCGATCACGATGTTCGCCGGTCAGCACTTGCACGGCATGAACATCGGTGTGACCACGGAACTGGAGATCGCCCGCGCGCTGGACTCCGGAGACCTGGATCCCATCAACGTGCACCCGCTGCCCGCGCAGCAGGCCATCCTCGACGCCTTCGGGCAGCTGGGCTTCGGCTTCCGCAGCGCCGACATGGAGCGCGGTCACATCCGCGGTACGCGCCAGCGGCTGCCCTTCTACCAGGAGATCGAGTTCCACCCGCCGTCGCAGTACCGCGGGCTCCACCAGGTCGAGCTGACGTTCGTCGCGGACGACCGCGAGATGGACGTCGTGCTGGAGATGGACAAGAAGCCCGGGCTCTTCAGTGAGGGCAGCGACTCCTATCGCGCGTTCAAGGTGGGTCTCAACGACTTCCAGGGGACCGACTGGGCGGCGTACCTGAACCAGTGGCTCGCCCAGGTCGGCGGTCAGCGCAACTGGCTCTAGGGCCAGGCTCTAGGGTCGGTGGGGATACCTGCTGACACCGGAACCGCTACAGGAGAGGTGCTGACGTGACCGAGCCGAAGAGGGCGCCGTTGCCGCACGACTTCCATCCCGAGGTCCCCTCGTTCACCGTGGTGAGCGCGGACCTCGCGCCGGGGGCCGTGCTTGCGGACGCACAGGTGCAGGCGGCGGGGAACACCTCGCCGCAGCTGAGGTGGGAGGGGTTCCCGGCGGGGACGAAGAGTTTCGCCGTCACGTGCTTCGACCCGGATGCCCCCACGGGCAGCGGGTTCTGGCACTGGGTGCTCTTCGACATCCCGGCGTCGGTCACGGAGCTGCCGGCGGGTGCGGGCAGCGGGAAGTTCGAGGGGCTGCCCCCGGGCGCCGTGCACGTCCGTAACGACTACGGGTCCAAGGACTTCGGCGGTGCCGCGCCGCCGCCCGGCGAGAATCACCGGTATGTGTTCACCGTGTACGCGGTCGACAGCGAGAAGCTCGGGCCGGACAGCGAAGCGTCACCGGCCGTGGTCGGCTTCAACCTGCGCTTCCACACGCTGGGCCGCGCCCAGCTGATCGGTGAGTACGCCGAGCCTGCCTGAAGCCCGCAAAGTCGATAGTTCCCCCCTGTTTGCCCTGCCCTGGTCCTGGAGAGATCAGGGCAGGGCACTTTTTATTGCGTTGTCCATTGCGGCCTGCCCGGCCAGAGTTGATCCGGGCCTGCCAGGCGGCGGGCGGCACACGGGAGGTGGGCGGGATGCGGGACACGCTGGTGCTGAATGCGAGCTTCGAGCCGCTGTCGACGGTGACGCTGAATCGTGCGGTGGTGCTGATCCTGCAGGACAAGGCCGTCGTCGAGCAGTCGCATCCCGGCCTCCGTATGCGCGGTGCCGCCGTGGATATTCCGGTGCCCCGGGTGATCAGGCTCTGCCGGTACGTACGGGTGCCGTTCCGAAGACAGGCCCCTTGGTCCAGAAGGGGTGTGCTAATCCGGGACCAGCACCGGTGCGCGTACTGCGGGCGGCGTGCGAGCACCGTCGACCATGTGGTGCCGCGCGCCCAGGGGGGTCAGGACACCTGGCTGAACACCGTGGCCTCCTGTGCCGAGGACAACCACCGCAAGGCGGCCCGTACGCCGGAGCAGGCGGGGATGCCGCTGTTGCGGCAGCCGTTCGTACCGTCTCCGGCGGATGCGATGCTGCTGGCTCTGGGAGCCACTGACCGGTCGGCGCTGCCGGAGTGGCTCGCGCAGTCCGCGGCGTAGCCGCCGTACGCCCTGTGCCGTAGCCGAGGCCCGTCTCCATGCGGAGGCGGGCCTCCGTGCGTCAGCGGAGCAGCAGTTGGACGATCGCGACCGTGCCGACGGTGACGACGAGGGCGCGCAGGACGACGGGGCTCAGACGGCGGCCGACCTTGGCGCCGATCTGGCCGCCCAGCGCGGAGCCGACCGCGATCAGTACGACGGCGGTCCAGTCGAAGTCCGCGACGAAGAGGAAGAAGAGCGCCGCGATGCTGTTGACGACGGCGGCCAGCACGTTCTTCACGGCGTTGAGCCGCTGCATGGTGTCGTCGAGCAGCATGCCCATCAGGGAGAGGTAGATGATCCCCTGGGCGGCGGTGAAGTAGCCGCCGTAGACGCTGGCGAGCATCAGGCCTACGAAGAGCAGCGGACCGCCGTCGGGGCGGGCGGTGGTGCCGGTGTGTTCGCGTCGGCGCTGGACCGCCTTGCTGATGCTCGGTTGCAGGATGACCAGGACGAGGGCCAGGGCCACCAGGATCGGGACGATGGTCTCGAAGGCCGTGGAGGGCAGTGCCAGCAGCAGGGTGGCCCCGGTCAGGCCGCCGACGAGGGCGCCGACGGCGAGCTTGAGGACGCGTGGGCGCTGCCCTTCGAGCTCCTTGCGGTAGCCGATCGCGCCGCTGATGGAGCCGGGGATCAGTCCGAGTGCGTTGGAGACGGTGGCGGTGACCGGGGGCAGGCCGGTGGCGAGCAGGACCGGGAAGGTGATCAGCGTGCCCGAGCCGACGATCGTGTTGATCGTGCCCGCGCTGATGCCCGCGGCGAAGACGGCGAGCATCTCCCAGATGGTCATCCCGGATCCCCCGTGCGTGATCGGTCTTTGGTGCACCGATCATGCACGAGGAGGTGTACACGTCAGTCGACCGGGGGTTGCTCTCGACGCTCCTTGCCGGAGTCGCCGGTGTTGAAGCCGGGCATACCACCGTTGCCGAGGTTCCCGAAGGCGCCGCTGAGGCCCTTGAGTGCGTCGCCGATCTCGCTGGGCACGATCCAGAGCTTGTTGGCGTCGCCCTCGGCGATCTTCGGCAGCATCTGGAGGTACTGGTAGGAGAGGAGCTTCTGGTCGGGGTCGCCCGCGTGGATGGACTCGAAGACCGTGCGGATCGCCTGGGCCTCGCCCTCCGCGCGCAGGGCGGAGGCCTTGGCCTCGCCCTCGGCGCGCAGGATCGCGGACTGCTTCTCGCCCTCCGCGGTGAGGATCGCGGACTGGCGCGTTCCTTCGGCCTGGAGGATCGCGGCGCGCTTGTCACGGTCGGCGCGCATCTGCTTCTCCATCGAGTCCTGGATGGAGGTGGGCGGCTCGATCGCCTTCAGCTCGACGCGGTTGACGCGGATGCCCCACTTGCCGGTGGCCTCGTCGAGGACTCCGCGCAGCGCGGCGTTGATCTCCTCACGGGAGGTCAGCGTCCGCTCCAGGTCCATGCCGCCGATGATGTTGCGGAGCGTGGTGACGGTGAGCTGTTCGATGGCCTGGATGTAGCTGGCCACTTCGTACGTCGCCGCCCGGGCGTCGGTCACCTGGTAGTAGATGACCGTGTCGATGTTGACGACCAGGTTGTCCTGGGTGATCACCGGCTGCGGGGGGAAGGGCACGACCTGTTCACGGAGGTCGATCCGGTTCCGGATGGAGTCGATGAACGGGACGACGATGTTCAGGCCTGCGTTGAGGGTGCGGGTGTACCGGCCGAAACGCTCCACGATGGCGGCGCTGGCCTGTGGGATGACCTGGATCGTCTTGATCAGAGCGATGAAGACGAGCACCACCAGAATGATCAGAACGATGATGATCGGTTGCATCGTTTTCCTCGTGCCCTTCGGTTGCCGGCGGATCGCGATGATCGAGGTCGGGATCGTATGAGGGTCCGTGGGTCAGGCCGATTGTGCTGCCGGTCCGGTTCTCATGATGATCGACATCGAGTCTGGCAGAACGGGCTCTGCCGCGTGGGCTGTTCGGTCACATGACGACGGCCGTGGCCCCGTCGATGTCGACGACATCGACCTGTTGCCCCGGTTCGTAGCTCAGTTCCGCGTCGAGGGCGCGCGCCGACCAGATCTCGCCGGCCAGCTTGATCCGCCCGCCGTCTCCGGTGACCCGTTCCAGGACGACGGCCTGACGGCCCTTCAACGCGTCTATTCCGGTGGCCAGATGGGGCCGGTCCGAGCGATGCCGGTTGGCGATGGGGCGGACCACCGCGATCAGCGCCACCGAGACGATGACGAAGACCAGGACCTGGGCCACGACTCCGCCACCGAGCGCCGCGACGACCGCTGCGGCAACCGCCCCGACGGCGAACATGCCGAACTCGGGCATCGCGGTCAGGACGAGCGGGATGCCCAGTCCCACCGCGCCGATCAGCCACCACACCCATGCATCGATGATGTCCACCCGGCCATCGTATGGCCGTGGGCGCCTCCGCCGACAGGGCGCAGCCGCCGGGCGCCTGCGCGGGAGGGCCGAAAGCCCCCTAGCCGAGCGGCAGTCCGCGGGCGGTGTAGCGGTCGCCCTGGTGCTCGACGACGAGGGGCAGGCCGAAGCAGAGGGAGAGGTTGCGGGAGCTGAGCTCGGTCTCCATGGGGCCCGCGGCGAGAATCTTGCCCTGACGGATCATCAGGACGTGGGTGAAGCCGGGGGCGATCTCCTCGACATGGTGGGTGACCATGATCATGGAGGGGGCGTACGGGTCGCGGGCCAGCCGTCCGAGACGGCGGACCAGGTCTTCCCGGCCGCCGAGGTCGAGACCGGCGGCGGGCTCGTCGAGGAGCAGCAGCTCGGGGTCGGTCATCATCGCGCGGGCGATCAAAGTGCGCTTGCGCTCGCCCTCGGAGAGGGTGCCGAACTTCCGCTCCAGGTAGTCGGTCATGCCGAGCCGGTCGAGGAAGGCGCGGGCGCGGTCCTCGTCGACCTTGTCGTAGTTCTCGTTCCAGGTGGCGGTCATGCCGTAGGCGGCGGTGAGCACCGTCTGCAGGACCGTCTGGCGCTTGGGCAGCTTCTCCGCCATGGCGACGCCCGCGATCCCGATGCGGGGGCGGAGGTCGAAGACGTCGGTGCCGACGCCGCCGAGCTGCTCGCCGAGGACCGTGGCCGTGCCCTTGGTGGGGAAGAGGTAGCTGGACGCGACGTTGAGGAGGGTGGTCTTCCCGGCGCCGTTGGGGCCGAGGATGACCCAGCGCTCCCCCTCCTTGACCGACCAGGAGACGTCTTCCACCAGAGCGCGTCCGTCGCGGACCACGGATACGTCCACCAGCTCCAGTACATCGCTCATGAGCGCGTTGTCTCCCCATGCAGTTTCGTGATCGTCGCGTGCCTGTGGGCACAGCTCCCAGGGAAAACCTACGCCACTGCACGAGTACCTCGGGCGCTGGGCCCGTCGTCGCGCGCCCGCCAGGGGTTACGGGACGGCCCTTAGGCTGTTGCCATGCTTTCGGAACCACGCTCAGGGCTGCTGGCCGCTTGGGGCAATGCGCTGCTTGCCGGACTCGTTTCGCCGGACGACGCGGCGCTCGCCATCGTCGGGGACGACGCGGTGCACCGCGTCGAGGGGCTGCCGGGCGAGGCGGGGCCGGTCGGCCTCACTCTCGCCCTGGGGCGGCTGCGGGGGCTCGGGGTGACCGGTTTCCGGGTCGCGCTGCCCGCCCCCGGGCATCCGCTGGGGCTCAGCGGCCCTGCGGAGTTCAATGCCAGGGCGCTGGAGGCCGAGGAGGCCGTGGTGACCTACGGCGCGCCGTTCGGGCTGGTGCCCGAGGTGCGTGAGTCGGGGCCCGCCGGGGACCTTCATGTCGTCGTGGCGTGGCACTGCCTGGCAGTACGGGAGGCGCCGCCGGCCGATGTGCCGTCGCTGGGCGAGGCGGAGCGGGAGCTGGCCGAGGCGTTGCGGGATGCGACGGAGGTGCTGTCGCGGCTCGACGTGGCCGGGTCCGGGCCGGTGGCCGAGGCCGCGGTCGACGCGTACCGGGCGCGGGCGGAGCGGGGGCGCGAGGTGCTCGCTCCGGGGTATCCGCCCCGGGCGGTACGGGTGCTGGAGCTGGCGCAGCGGGTGGGGCTGCTGGTCTCGGTGGCGTACGAGAACGGGCACGGCGGAGCGGTGAGTGCGTCGGAGATGGCGGCGCGGGGCGAGGCGTTGCGGCCGGTGGAGCGGGTGGCTCGGCGGGCGCAGGTTGCCGCGTACAACGCGTATGTGGAGGAGCGGGCGCGGTAGGGGCGGGCGCCCGGGGTGCGGGTGGCCGGTGTGCGTCCGGGGCGTGTGCTCCTCATGCGCCGGACCGGCTGGGGTGTTGCCCTCAATCGCCGGGCGGGCCTGATGGGGCGGGAGCGAGTCCTCGAAAGCAGCCGGGCGGACCTTCGTGAAGGTCCGCCCGGCTGCGGTGGAGAGGCTGTCTCTTGTACACAAAAACAATCCCCACCCACCTTGTCCGAGCGCG
>NZ_JBHVWF010000245.1:0-7416 GCF_042882365.1 Streptomyces sp. NPDC058221
TCCATCTCCGGCTACCACATCCAGGAGGCCGGGGCCACGGCCGATCTGGAGCTCGCCTACACCCTGGCCGACGGTGTCGAGTACCTGCGCGCCGGACGGGACACCGGGCTCGACGTCGACGCCTTCGCGCCGCGGCTGTCGTTCTTCTGGGCGATCGGCATGAACTTCTTCATGGAAATCGCGAAGCTGCGGGCCGCCCGGCTGCTCTGGGCCAAGCTCGTCAAGCAGTTCGATCCGCAGAACCCCAAGTCGTTGTCGCTGCGCACCCATTCACAGACCTCGGGCTGGTCGCTGACCGCGCAGGACGTCTTCAACAACGTCACCCGCACCTGTGTGGAGGCGATGGCAGCCACCCAGGGCCACACCCAGTCGCTGCACACGAACGCCCTGGACGAGGCGCTCGCCCTGCCGACCGACTTCTCCGCACGCATCGCCCGCAACACCCAGCTGCTGCTCCAGCAGGAGTCCGGCACCGGGCGGGTCATCGACCCGTGGGGCGGCAGCGCCTACGTGGAGAAGCTGACCTACGACCTGGCTCGGCGTGCCTGGCAGCACATCGAGGAGGTCGAGGCGGCGGGCGGCATGGCCAAGGCCATCGACGCGGGCATTCCCAAGCTCCGCATCGAGGAAGCCGCCGCCCGTACCCAGGCGCGCATCGACTCCGGGCGGCAGCCGGTCATCGGCGTCAACAAGTACCGCGTCGAGACAGACGAGAAGATCGACGTGCTCAAGGTCGACAACTCCTCGGTGCGCACCCAGCAGATCGAGAAGCTGCGGCGGCTCCGCGAGGAGCGCGACGAGACGGCCTGCCAGGACGCGCTGCGCGCGCTGACGGACGCAGCCGGCCGGGAGCCCGGCCCCGGGCTCGAAGGCAATCTGCTGGCGCTGGCCGTCGGCGCGGCACGAGCGATGGCGACCGTGGGCGAGATCTCGGACGCACTGGAGAAGGTGTACGGCCGGCACGCGGGCCAGATCCGTACGATCTCCGGTGTGTACCGCAACGAGGCAGGGGAGTCGCCGTCCGTGGACCGCACCCGCGCACTGGTCGACGCGTTCGAGGAGGCCGAGGGACGGCGTCCGCGGATCCTGGTCGCCAAGATGGGCCAGGACGGGCACGACCGCGGCCAGAAGGTGATCGCGACCGCCTTCGCCGACCTGGGCTTCGACGTGGACGTCGGCCCGCTGTTCCAGACGCCGGGCGAGGTCGCCCGGCAGGCGGTCGAGGCGGATGTGCACATCGTGGGCGTCTCCTCCCTGGCCGCCGGCCACCTCACCCTCGTCCCCGCGCTCCGCGAGGAGCTCGCGGCCGAGGGGCGCGAGGACATCATGATCGTGGTGGGCGGGGTGATCCCGCCGTCGGACATCGAAGCCCTGCACGAGGCCGGTGCGGCGGCGGTGTTCCCGCCCGGGACGGTGATCCCGGACGCGGCCCACGATCTGGTGACGCGGCTCGGCGCCTCACTCGGTCACGAGCTGTGAGCCGCTGAACCCATGGCCCCGAGGATCGATCTCGACAGCTATGTGAAGGGGGTACTCGACGGGAAGCGGGCGCACATCGCGCGCGCCATCACCCTCGTCGAGTCCACCCGGCCCGACCACCGGGCGCTGGCACAGCAGTTGCTTCGTGAGCTGCTGCCGCACTCCGGGAACGCCCGGCGCATCGGTATCAGCGGTGTGCCGGGCGTCGGCAAGTCCACGTTCATCGACGCCCTCGGCACGATGCTCACCGGGCTCGGGCACCGGGTCGCGGTGCTGGCCGTCGACCCGTCCTCCAGCCGTACCGGCGGCTCCATCCTCGGCGACAAAACCAGGATGGAACGGCTCTCGGTGGATCCGGCGGCGTTCGTACGCCCCTCCCCCACCGCAGGCACGCTGGGCGGGGTGGCGAAGGCGACCCGGGAGTCCGTCGTGGTGATGGAGGCGGCGGGGTACGACGTGGTGCTGGTGGAGACGGTCGGGGTCGGCCAGTCGGAGACGGCGGTCGCCAATATGGTCGACACGTTTCTGCTGCTGACGCTGGCCCGCACCGGCGACCAGCTGCAGGGCATCAAGAAGGGGGTGCTGGAGCTCGCCGACGCCATCGCGGTCAACAAGGCCGACGGACCGCACGAGCGCGACGCCCGCTCCGCGGCACGTGAACTGGCGGGTGCGCTACGGCTGATGCACCCGGTGGACGCGGCATGGACCCCGCCGGTACTGACCTGCAGCGCCCGGGAGTCCAGCGGCCTGGACACCCTGTGGGAGCGGTTGGAGCAGCACCGGGCACTGCTGGAGTCGACGGGCCGGCTCGTGGCCAAACGGCGCGAGCAGCAGGTCGACTGGACCTGGACGATGGTGCGCGACGAGCTGCTGGGGAGTCTGCGCAGCCATCCCGGAGTGCGTGCGCTCACACCGGAGCTGGAACTGCGCGTACGGGAAGGCACTCTGCCCGCCTCGCTGGCCGCCGAGCAGATCCTGGAGGCCTTCCGGAGCCCGGGGCCGACTGCCTGACCGTTTTGCCGCACGAACACACCCGGCTCCGGACCCGGGGACAAGGCCCCGGAGCCGGGTCCCACGGCTCGGTAAACACCTCCCGCTCCCCCGCGCGGCGGGGTGAGCCACGCCATACGGGCCCCGCCCCGACCGGGAGCCGTGCTACATTGCCATTGGTACTTGTGTACGCCTTGAGATTCAGGCGCCGGTGCCGGTTCATTTCTCATCACGCTGATGCGCCCCTCGATTCCGACCGGCGATCCAGCTTTCACCGCATTACTTTCCTCAGTCCGGTACGGGTTCTCCCACCGGGCTTCCCTGCCCGTCGTCCGGGGCGTGAGATCTCCGCCCCCGTTTCTGCCGGGCCCCTTCATTCGCATGTCCGCGAAAGGACCACCCCGCATGACCACCACACTCGAACACCCCGTAACCACCCGGCCCGCGGCCCCCACGGCCGCCACCGGCGTCCTCGACATCACGCACCAGGGGCACGGCTCACTGCGTCCCGCAGACGGTCATCCCACCCCCCGTGACGTGCAGGTCCCCGCCGCGCTCATCCGCCGGCACGGCCTGCGCAAGGGCGATGCCGTCGAGGGAACGTGCGACCGGCCCCGCGCCCTGAGCGCCGTCGAGCGCGTCAACGGCCTTCCTCCGCAAGCACTTCGGGGCCGGCCGCACTTCCGCGACCTCACCCCGCTCCACCCCCGGCAGCGACTGCGCCTGGAAACGCCCTCGGGCAGCGCCTCGACGCGTGTCGTCGACCTCGTCGCCCCGATCGGCAAGGGACAGCGCGGGCTCATCGTGGCCCCGCCCAGGACCGGCAAGACGGTTCTCCTGCAGCAGATCGCGGCCTCGGTCGCCGAGAACCACCCCGAGTCCCATCTGATGGTGGTGCTGCTCGACGAGCGTCCCGAGGAGGTGACCGACATGCGCCGCTCGGTGCGGGGCGAGGTCTACGCCTCGACCTTCGACCGGCCCGCCAAGGAGCACATCGCGCTCGCCGAGCTCGCGCTCGACCGCGCCAAGCGGCTCGTCGAGCAGGGCCGCGACGTCGTCATCCTGCTGGACTCCCTCACCCGGCTGTGCCGGGCCCACAACAACGCGGCCACGGCCGGCGGACGCACCCTCAGCGGCGGCGTCGACGCGGCGGCCCTGCTCGGCCCCAAGCGCCTCTTCGGTGCCGCGCGGCTCACCGAGGAGGGCGGCTCCCTCACCATCCTTGCCACCGCTCTGGTGGACACCGGCTCCCGCGCGGACGAGTACTTCTTCGAGGAGCTCAAGGGGACCGGAAACATGGAACTGCGGCTCGACCGCGGCCTGGCCGAGAAGCGGATCCACCCGGCCGTGAACATCGCGGCCTCCGGCACCCGCCGCGACGAACTCCTCGTACCGGCCGACGAGCTGACCGCCGTACGCGGTCTGCGGCGCGCCCTGCATTCCAGGGACGCGCAGACCTCGCTCGAAACGCTGCTGGACCGGATCCGGCACACCCCCGACAACGCCGCCTTCCTCCAGCTGATCCGCAACACCGTTCCGGCCGCCTGAACACCGGTCATACGTCCTACCATGTAGCGGCACTTACCAGCAGAGGGAGAGCAGGCACATGGAATTCCGCCGACTCGGCCGCAGCGGTCTGACGATCAGCGAGATCGCGTACGGAAACTGGCTCACCCACGGCTCCCAGGTGGAGGAGGACGCGGCACTCGCCTGCATCCGGGCCGCCCTGGACGCCGGTATCACCACCTTCGACACCGCTGACGTCTACGCCCAGACACGTGCCGAGGCCGTTCTCGGACGGGCGCTCAAGGATGAGCGCCGGGAAGGGCTGGAGATCTTCACCAAGGTCTACTTCCCCACCGGTCCCGGGCAGAACGACCGGGGTCTCGGCCGCAAGCACATCATGGAGTCCATCGACAACTCACTGCGCCGGCTCCGGACCGACCACGTCGACCTCTACCAGGCGCACCGCTACGACCACACCACGCCGCTGGAGGAGACCATGGCGGCGTTCGCCGACGTCGTCCGCTCCGGCAAGGCGCACTACATCGGCGTCTCGGAGTGGACGGCCGACCAGCTGCGTGCCGGGCATGCGCTGGCCCGCGAACTGCGGGTGCCGTTCGTCTCCAACCAGCCGCAGTACTCGGCACTGTGGCGGGTCATCGAGGACGAGGTGGTACCCGCGTCCGAGGAGCTCGGCATCGGTCAGATCGTCTGGTCGCCGATCGCCCAGGGCGCGCTCACGGGCAAGTACCGGCCCGGTGCGCCGCTGCCGGCGGGCTCGCGCGCGACGGACGACAAGGGCGGGGCCGACATGGTCGCCGACTGGCTGCGCGAGGAGGTGCTGGAGCAGGTGCAGCAGCTGCACCCGCTGGCCGAGCAGGCCGGGCTGAGCATGGCCCAGCTCGCGGTCGCCTGGGTGCTGCAGAACTCCAACGTCTCCGCCGCGATCATCGGCGCCTCCCGTCCCGAACAGGTGACGGAGAACGCCGGGGCCGCCGGTGTGCGGCTGGACGCGGACCTGCTGAAGGCCGTCGACCAGGTCCTGGACCCGGTGGCGCAGCGGGATCCCGCTCTGACCGTCGGCTACAAGGGCCACAGCTGACATGACGCGAAGGGGCCCGGCCGCACGGCCGGGTCCCTTCGCGCTGCCGTGCGTCACATCCGGGTGTTCAGCGAGGCGGTGTGCTCACGGACCTGCTCAGGGGTGAGATAGCTGTCCGTGTACTCGAAGTCGCGCAACGTGGCGGGCTTGCGGGACTGGAATCCGGTGCGGACGAAGTCGTCGCCCGCGGCGGCGTTGATCAGCCAGTTGGTCATGACCCTCGCCTTGGCCACATTGGTCCGCAGCGCCGACCAGTGGTAGCCCCGGGCGACGGCCTGGGCGCCGATGCCGTGCATCTCGATGCCGAGGGGCTTGGACACGGCATCCTTGCCGCCGAGGTCCACGACGAGCCCGAGGTCCTTGTGGACGTACGGCTGCAGCGGCTGGTGACGCAGGGTGGCCAGCAGGTTGTCGGCGATCTTGCGGCCCTGGCGCATCGCGTGCTGTGCGGTGGGCGGGCAGACCGCGCCGTCTCCCTTGGCCAGGTCGGGTACGGCCGCGGCATCGCCGAGGGCAAAGATCCCGTCGTGGCCGGGCAGGGCCATTTCGGGGGTCACCGCCAGCCGGCCGCGCACCGTCTCCGCGTCGAAGGTGGTGACCAGCGGACTGGCGGTGACGCCCGCCGTCCAGATCAGGGTGCGGCAGGGCAGTACCCGGCCGTCCGTGAAGGTCACCTTGTCGGGGCCTGCCTCGGCGATCGAGACACCGAGGGACACCTCGATCCCTCGTTCCCGCAGCACCTTCAGCGCGCTCTCGCCGAGCTTGTCGCCCAGTTCGGGCATGAGCTTCGGAGCGATGTCGATGAGGTGCCACTTGATCAGCTTCGGGTCGAGCCGGGGATAGTGCCGCACGGCGTTGGTGGTGAGCCGCTGCAGGCAGGCCGCGGTCTCGGTGCCCGCGTACCCGCCGCCGACCACCACGAACTGCAGCCGTGAGGCACGTTCCGACTCGTCGTTGCTGGCGTCCGCGAGATCGAGCTGGGCGATCACGTGGTCGCGTACGAAGGCGGCCTCGGCCAGCGTCTTCATGCCTCGGGCGTTGTCGAGCAGCCCGGGGATGTCGAAGGTGCGGGTGACGCTGCCCGGGCTGAGCACGATGTAGTCGTACGGCTCGTTGACCACCTCGTCGGTGATCTTGCGGATGACGCAGACCTTGGCCTGCGGGTCCACCCCGATGGCCCCGCCGGGGATGATCCGGGTGCGGTGCCGGCTACTGCGGCGCAGGGACACCGCCACCGACTGCGGGGTGAGGACGCCCGAGGCCACTTGGGGCAGCAGGGGCAGGTAGAGCTGGTACGAGAACGGCGCCACGAGTGCGATGTCCGCTTCACCGGGACGGAGCCGGCGTTCCAGACGGCGTACGCACTCGACCCCGGCAAAACCGGCTCCTACGACGAGAATCCTGGGTCGTGCCACAGTGTTCGTCCCTTCTCGGGTCTGCACGGTCGTCCGTTCGCCTGCCCCGTCACACGCGCCCGTCACCTCTCATCTTTACGAGATGGCTGCGACTTCGCCTGCTGGGGCGGCAGAACGGACGACCCGGTGGTCATCTGACCAGGTACGTCACCACCGTGCAGGCGCCGCCCGCTGTGCTCAGACAGACCACTGCCGCTGCCACACAGCGCGCCCTGAGCCTGCGGTACCGCCGGCTGTATTCGCCACGCAGTTCGGTGGCGCGCGCGGAGATGCGCATCAGCATCACCCGCGAGGCATAGGCACGGTCGGCTGCGTAGACCCGTTCCACGTCCTCGCGCTGGGCGGTGGTGAGCCAGGGCAGCTCGTCGGTGAAGCGGCGGGCGAGCCGTCGCGCCTCCTCGACCTCCGCGCTCCACAGCAGATAGCCCTCCATCTGGGCCAGCCCTCGGGCGCTGTCCTTGTCGGGGTCGGTGCCCACCAGGTCCTCCTCTCCGCCGGCCGCTCCGCTCACGCCTGCCTGTCCCCCGGGGCCACCGTGACGGAGCGGTCGCCGCGATTGGCCGATTCGTCGAGCTCGCGTACGGACGGGTGGTGCAGGTCGAACGCCGGGGACTCGGAACGGATCCGCGGCAGGGTGACGAAGTTGTGCCGAGGCGGCGGGCAGGACGTCGCCCACTCCAGCGAACGGCCGTAACCCCACGGGTCGTCGACGCCGACGTTCTTGCCGTACTTGGCCGTCTTCCAGACGTTGTACAGGAACGGCAGCATCGACAGACCGAGGAGGAACGAGGAGATCGACGAGATCGTGTTCAGCGCGGTGAAGCCGTCCACGGCGAGGTAGTCCGCGTAACGACGCGGCATGCCCTCGGCGCCCAGCCAGTGCTGCACCAGGAACGTGCCGTGGAAGCCCACGAACAGCGTCCAGAA
>NZ_JBHVWF010000246.1:0-7397 GCF_042882365.1 Streptomyces sp. NPDC058221
CTCCTGTGCCACCGCCCCCGCTCGCTGGTACGGGTCGGTGAGGGTGTAGGCGATCTGCTCGGCGGCGGTGGCCAGTTCGGCACTTCGCTCGTGGTCACCGGCCGTGGCCACTGCCTGGGCCACCTTGGCCAGTGCCACCGCTCGCTGATCCGGGGCGTTGAGGGCGCGGGCGATGTGCTCGGCCCGCTGGTGGTCACCGGCTGCGGCCACTGCCCGGGCCACCCCGACCAGCGCCGACGCCTGGTGCGGGGCGGTGAGGGCTCGGGCGAGTGCTTCAGCCCGGTTGGGTTGGCCGAGGGCGGCCCAAACGGCCGGGAGCTCGGTAGGGATGTGGGCATTGCGGGATTCGAGTTGGCCCCGGTGGTGGGACAGCCTGGCCAGGGCGTACAGCTCCGGTTCCGGGCAGCCGAGGAGTAGGTCTTGGCAGGTCTTGATCTCGGCGAGGGCGGCGGTGTCGCCGCCGGACAGGTCGAGCATCCGGTCGTGACGTGCCGTATCGATGGCCAGGGCGGCCAGGCGCTTGATATCACCGGCGGTGCTCAGCATGCGGGGGTAGCCGGTCAGTAGGTATTCGGGGGTGTACGGCGGCCACGGCGGCAGGCCGTCGGTGGGCGTGCGATAGCTTTCGGCCCAGGTGTGCAACCGGTCCCGGTAGCGGACCAGGCGGTCATGGCCAAGGTAGTGAACGGAGGCGTTGTGCAGTTCCTCGTGGCCGAGCAGGTACACCTGCTGCCCGTCGTCCGGTGCCCAGGTGGCGAGCTGGCGGGTGAACGTGCGCCCGGCCACGGTGTGCAGTATCTCTTCGATGGTCACCAGTTCCGCACCAGTCAGCTCACGCAGGTCGGGGCCGGACAGGCTGCCCCGAGCAGCGGTCAGCAGACCCAGCAGATCCTGCTCAATGGGGCTGGCGGTGAGCAGGCGTTTGAGTTCGGACTTGCTGAGTCGTTGCAGATCCCGGGCACGGGGGGAGTCGCCGAGCAAGCGGATGATGCCCGGGTCGCGCAGCGGATGCCAGTCGGGCACGTCGTCGGGGATCGGCGGGTTGGGCCGGCCGGCGACGATGACCCGCATCCCGGCCGGTGGGCGGCCAGGCAGCAACCCGGCGATGCTGTGCGCCCCCGGCCCGGTGGTCACGCCACGGTCTTCATCCAGACCGTCGACGACCAGTACCAGCCGGCCACCCGCGTGACGACACACGTCCGCGGCCTGAGCGAGCAGATCCAGCAGGGCCGCTTCCCGGACTGCCTCATCGCTGCCGACCGGTAGGTCCAGGCGGAGCAGCGCACACAGCTGCTCTGTCAGCGCGGTGGTGAACGCCTCCCGCGTGTCCTGCGAGGCCAGCCGGGCGGTGACGAAGAACGACACCAGCCACACCCCACCGGCAGCGAGCGGGTCAGGCGGGTTGAGCACGAAGGTGGACAGCAGCGCAGACTTCCCGGCCCACGGTCCGGCCCGCCACCATACGTACGGACCGCGATGCTCATCCAGGCAGAAGCTGGCCAGGTCGGCCAGTTCGGCATCCCGGTCCAGCAGGTCGGGTGGGGCGATCCGCTCCACCTGCCGCCGGTACGTCGAGCGCACCGGCCGTGTCACGGCAGACGGCCGGTACTGGTGAATCTCGACGTTCCCGGCGACATACCTGAAGCTGGTCCCGCCACCCTCCTCGCCGGAGTGCCCAGGCGGCGGGCCGGCCGAACCATAAGGTGACCGCGGCTCCGCGGTAGGGGCCATGCCACCGGATGCTCCGGGTGCGGTCAGGGGCGTGACCGGCCCGGCTCGGTAGGGTCCGGCCGCTGCCCGCCCGCAGGACCGCGGTCCATGTGCACGTCCCCGGCGACCTGCCCGAACGCGATCCCGTCACCGCTGGCCTGGGCGTGGGCGTCTCCGGTGAACACCGCCGACCCGGCGCCGGTCACCACCGAGATGCCGTTGGCCTGCTCAGCGGCGCGCAGTTGGGTCACCAGTCCGGTGACTGCCTGGCTGAACTCGTCGTCTTTGCGCGCTGCGGCGGTGACGGCCAATTCCACCTGCTGACGGGTCAACTCGCTGACCTGCCCGTCATCGGTGGCGGCCTCGTCGGCCAGATCGTCCAGGGCGGGATGCGTGCCGAGCTTGGCGGCCACCGCCGTGTGCAGCTTGTCCATCCCGGCATCGATAACCGCATCCGCCTCGGTATCCAGGTGGCCGGCCGCTCGACGGGCCTTCCGTACCGCCCACGCGATCACGTACCCGGCCACTACCCCTGCCTCGATCACCATGCGACCTTCCTCTGCAACTGTCATCCCGCCCAACATGCATGGCCAGCCCTACCCACCACATCGGCGGATGCTGCCGTCCGGACTGGTGTATTTCATCGACCGGCACGAACACGAACCCCAGTCAACTCAGGGCCGTACGTACCACCATGAATACCGGGCCACGCTGTACGGGAAGACAGGAATCTTCAAACTGCCCCACCTCGGAGCGATTCCGCTGACGCCCTGCCACCCGAGGGTGCCGCCGGGGCCGTCCCGCCGGTCCGGGCTATTCCTCGGCGGCGCCGGGGTCATTCAGGGCCGCAGCCGGTTACGATCCTCGCACTGGAGCCACGTCAGAACGAGGCGCACTGATCGCCGCAGCAGCTGAAATGGCCGGCATCCGGCCCACGAAGGCACTGGAGGTAAAGGAGAACCCCACAGCACTCAAGGTAGCGATCATTGCTGATCAGCGAACCGCTGAAGCAGCCCAGGAAGCTCTTGAGGCGCGTGCTGCCGAAGCACGCAAGATCGACCGGGCGCAGTACGTCATGCAGGTCGCCTGCGACGGCAGGGCGAAGACCCCCGCTGGCAATTCCATTGAGTTGCCCGCCCAAGCCCAGAAGAAGGCCGTAGCGGTCGTCGAGGACGAGAGGGCCACGCCCGAAGCTGTCGCCGAAGCCTACGAGGCGGTCCAGGCCCTCATCGTCGAGACGGTCGCAGCCGATCCGCAGATCACGATCCGTGAGCAGCGGACACGTTTCACCAAGACCCTCACCAGTACGATGAAAAGCATCGAGTCCGTCGATGCGGACGACTTGCTCGCCGTTGCAGACGATGATCTGCGTGCCAGCATCATCGCCGCTCAAAGGCTGATCAACAGGCTCGCCAATCGCGTGGCCAACAGACCACCAGTCACGACGCCTGACGACTCTCTGCTCGGCTTGGAGGCACTCGCAACCTGCCGCGGGTGCCTCCTGCTTGTGTCCGCGATGAGAAGCAAGGGATGCCGCTCGCGACCCGATCCCGAGGTGTGATCGTGGGATCATCAAGGTCGGCCAGAGACGTCGAAGGGGGACCGAACGATGGTGTTCGATTTTAGTAAGTTGTCGACCGGAGATCCGATCTCGGATATCACCGATCCCACAGATTTGTTCGATGCCCTACCGAATAAGAAGCGTGGCTACGGCTACCTGCGCGCAGTGCAGCAGTCGGTCTTGGACGCCTGGGCCGCCCGACGCGACGAACACGATGTGGTCATCAAGACCAACACCGGCGGCGGCAAGACCGTCGTCGGGCTAGTCATTCTGCAATGTTGTCTCAATGAGAAGAAGGGACCAGCGCTCTACCTCGTCCCGACGCCGGATCTTGCTCGGCGTGTGCGGGAGGAGGCAGACAACCTTGGCCTCCCCACCGTGGACGACCCTGAAAAGCCAGCGTTTCTTCGCGGTGAAGCCATTTGTGTGACGACGATGAATGTGCTGATCAACGGTAAGAGCCGGTTTGGGATCGTTGGTGGCTTCCGGCAACCCGTCACGGTCGGCTCCGTCGTTGTTGATGACGCGCATGCAGCGCTGGCGATGACCGAGGAGAAGACGCGCCTGCGCATCCCCGGTGATCACCCAGCGTATGGCGCTCTGCTCGATATATTCGAGGATGACCTAAAAGCGCAGTCCTTGAACGGATTCAAGGACGTTCAGGCTCAGGATTCGAGTGCTGCCGTGCCGTGCCGTTCTGGGCATGGCAAGACAAGCATGAGGCAGTGTTGGAAGCGCTGCACGGCCATCGCCAAAGCTCGGTATTTGAGTGGTCGTGGCCAATTATCAGCGACCAACTGCAGTGGTGTCAGGTGGTGTTCAGCGCTCAGGACGTTGAGATCATGCCCTTCTGCCCGCCCATCGCGAAGCTCCCTAGTGACCTGAGTCAGAGGTTTGGCGTTAGTTGGTTATGAGTCGTCCGGGGCCGAAGATTCCGCCGTTGTCACTGACCGCTGCGCAACGGGCTGTGCTGGAGGGCTGGGTGCGTCGGCGGACGACCGCGCAGGCGCTGGCTCAGCGGTCACGGATCGTGCTGGAGTGCGCGGACGGCCACTCGATCATGGAGGTGTCCCGTCGGCTGCGGGTTGCGCCGGACACCGTCCGCACCTGGCGGCGGCGCTTCCTGGAACGGCTTGGACGGCTTGTGTGACGAGCCCAGGCCGGGTGTCCCGCGGAAGATTACCGACGCGGATGTGGAACGAGTGATCGTCAGAACGCTCGAGGAGAAACCGAAGAACGCGACGCACTGGTCGACGCGCTCGATGGCCGCCGCGACGGGCATGTCGCAGTCGACGGTATCCAGGATCTGGCGGGCATTCGCTCTGGCCCCGCACCGCTCGCAGACCTTCAAGCTCTCCACCGATCCGTTCTTCATCGACAAGGTCCGCGATGTCGTCGGCCTCTATCTCGACCCGCCGGAGAAGGCTCTGGTTCTCTGCGTGGACGAGAAGTCGCAGATCCAGGCCCTGGACCGGTCCCAGCCGGTCCTGCCGATGATGCCTGGGGTTCCCGAGCGCCGAAGTCACGACTACATCCGCGCCGGCACCACCACTCTCTTCGCCGCCCTGGAAGTCGCGACGGGCAAGGTGATCGGATCGCTCCACCGCCGCCACCGGGCCGTCGAGTTCAAGAAGTTCCTGGCCAAGCTCGACAGGGAAGTCCCGGCCGGCCTCCAGGTCCACCTGATCCTCGACAACTACGCGACGCACAAGACGCCCGAGATCAAGAAGTGGCTGCTGGCACACCCGCGCTTCCACCTGCACTTCACACCTACCAGCGCGTCGTGGCTGAACCTGGTCGAGCGGTGGTTCGCCGAACTCACGCAGAAGAAGCTCAAGCGCGGAGTGCACCGCTCCGTCCAGGCCCTCGAACGCGACGTCCGGGCCTGGCTGGCCGACTGGAACGACCAACCCAGGCCCTTCATCTGGACCAAGACGGCCGACGAAATCCTCGACAAAGTTGCCGCCTACTGCCACCGAATCTCTGACTCAGGTCACTAGCTTCGCGAAGGCAGATCGACGTATCTACCTGACAGCGACCTTGGCCGACGACAGCGTGTTGGTCACCAATTTCGATGCCGATCCCGACAGTGTCGCCGCCTCCATCGTTCCACCCAGCGCCGGTGATCTCGGTGACCGGTTGATCCTGGCCCCTCAAGAGCTCAACCCGGACATCACCCATGAGCAGGTGCGAGCCCTTGCCGCTGACGCCGCGACGATCCACAACGTCGTTGTCTTGGTCCCAAGCAAGCGCCAAGCGATCCATTGGCAGAACGAGGCCGCTGAGACTGTGAGTGCGGCCAGCCCCATCAGTGATGTGGTCGATCGGCTCACCCGAGGCCACGTCGGCCTGGTCGTCATCATCAACAGATACGACGGCATCGATCTGCCGAACGAGGCATGCCGACTTCTGATCATCGACAGCCTGCCGTTCGCATACAGCGGCAGAGAGCGCCGTGAGGCGATTGCACTGCGCGACAGCGAAGCCATGGTGACTCGCCAGCTTCAACGTCTCGAACAGGGCATGGGACGAGGCGTCCGGAGCCGCGATGACCGGTGTGCGGTTCTTCTGCTTGGCCCCCAGCTGACCCAGTTGCTCAACCGCCCCGAAGTAGCCGACCGTCTCTCCGCCGCAACCCGAGCCCAGCTCGAGCTGTCCCGCAAGGTTGCCAATAGCCTCGAAGGCACCGACGTCGCGATGCTGAGGCAGGTTATCGACCAGGTCATCGAAGCCGATCCCGCGTTTCGGCGGGCATCGCGGGAAGCTCTCGTAGGTGTGACCTACGGCCCGGCCTCGGTGTCTCCGTCGGCGGCTCATCTGCGCGCGGCCTACAACAGCGCAACTGGGTACCGTCCGCGCGAAGCTGCTGAACATGCGAAGGCCGCCGTCCATGCAGCCGAGGAGGCCGGTGACGGGGCCTCTGGCAGGCTGGCTTGGCGAGACGTACGCCGCGTACCTGCACGCCGTGGACGTTGTCGCAGCACAGCATGTTTTGACCGACGCAACCCGTGCCAACAATGCTGTCCTGCGCCCGCGCGCTGGCGTCGAGTACCAGCGGATCACGGCACCCTCGTCCCAGGCACAGCAAGCCGCTGCTTACCTCAGCAGCCGGTACACGGCTGGCCATGACTTGATCCTGGGCATCGACGCGACCTTGGCTGACATCGACTGGGACAATTCGCGGACGCCGGCCGCCGAGGCAGCCCTCGCGGAACTCGGCCAGCACATCGGATTTACCGTGCAACAGCCGGAACGAGACTACGGTATTGGTCCTGACGTTTTGTGGGCACTAGGCCAGCACACCTATGCAGTGATTGAGGCCAAGACCGGCGCGCAGGCTCCGAGAATCTGGAAGAAGGACATCAACCAGCTCGCGGGATCTGTCCACTGGTGCCACAGGGAGTACGGCAGCGACGCCACGGTCACCCCAGTGGTTGTGCATCCCAGCCATATCGTCGACAAGACAGGAACGCCGCCGATCGGAACACGAGTTATCACCGCCTCGAAGCTCAGTGCACTCAAGCAAGCGGTGAGGCAGTTCGCTCGTGCGGTCTCGCAAGACGGCAAGTACAACAAAGCTGCCGAGATTGAGCACCAGCTTGCCGCGCTCAGCCTTAACGTTGGGGTACTCGTCAGTAACTTCACTCAGGCCGCCTACCGCGAGGCAAAATAGAAGAGGCAGGCCAAGGTTCAGTGCGTTGTGGCAAAGGGAGTCCCTGTTCGATGAGCAGGGGCTTCTTCGTGTACGGGGCATTTTTGAGACGGGGTAGGGGCAGGCAGGGGACGGCTTGTTGTTGATCAGGGAGGTTGCTATGCCGTCGGTGCTGGGGTTGATGGAGCGGCGTGAGGCCGCGGGCGAGGCAGGAGCTGGAGTCCTGGACGGAGGTCCTCGAGCAGGCTCATGCGGAGGTGGACGCTGCGCGGGAGCGAGTCGAGCGAGCCCGGGTGGGGCGTGAGGAGCTCGTGTCGGTGCTGGCCGAGGAGAGTGCGGTGAATACGCCGGTTCCCGTGCCGCCTGGTGGTGAGGTGGCTGCCGCTGGGGCATCGGGCGGGCGGCCGCCGGTGTGGGAATCGGGCATGGGTGCGGAGGTGCTCAGCGGTGTATATCGGGAGGTGTTCGCCGCTG